>JABHHM010000475.1 GCA_018671575.1 Methylococcales bacterium
GTCATTCTGGTGAAAATATGAATGGATAGATGGTTGAACGCATCGTCCTCAGGTGCTACTTAATAGGATATATCAAAAGATTTATGCAGTGTTATCGAGTTTTTAGCCAAATAAAAACTTTTTGCAAATTTGTATCATAATATTTACCTAAAATATCATATTGTAAAACGTTACTTCCTTCAGACGTTGTTACTTTGTAGGTGTTATTAGTTTTTACATTTGAATTTACCACCTCATTTAAATTCATTTTTTGTACAATAATCGTTTTATTTATCTCTGATGTCCCCGTAATCTGTTTTTCGGATAGTTGAATTAAACAAGTATTAATAGCAATATTTTCAGCTTTAGATTGAGAATAAACGCCACGATCTTGTGAGCATACAACGCCATTTTTGACTTGATCAGATACCCACTCAGGCTGATCAGACTTTATTTTCGTTATTTCTTTGCTTGGTGAGTTACAAGCCATTAATGAAATAAACACCATTAAGTACATTATCATTTTCATCTCGCATATTTCCTATTCAAACAAACTAGCCGAATACGACTATGCGACATGCATGAAATAATTTCGACAAGTTGCTTTCAAATTTAATCCGTCTTTGAATGTTCTAATTAAATAAAAAGTGTAAACATGACTAACCAATTTCAAGAGTTTATGATTGAGAATCTTCAAAGACGAGCCACATATGAAATGAACGTTGTCGAAATCATTTCGTGCACATTAACAAATCATCACTCAGTAGATTGTTGAGCAATACCGGCAGCCATTTCATCAAAACTTTGTTTAGATTTAAATGCTTGCCATAATGCACGATCATTTTTCATCGAAGTTTTGACGGCCGATTTAATAATTTTTTCTTTGGCATTAGGATCAATGCCCACTAAAACATACAATCTTCCATTCGGACCAGTGCGTGATTTATAAATTTTTGAGCCTGTTAACATTTGGCTGGTAATGGTTTTAATTGTAGAGCTAGCAACAGCATCAACTGTTTCTGTTTTGCCTACACCAGTTGTGCCTAAATATTGCTTTATCATTTTTTGTACCTGAATTTGCATTTGTTCTGCTAAGCGACCCCTAGCATCTGCTGCTGCCATGTCCTTCATAAAACTCATGCCGGCACTTGAAAGCTCTGCCACGCCAACGGCACTCACATTCAATCCAGGGACTGGCTCATCACAAACCCAGCCAGGAGCTGGCGTATTGGTACTGGGAAAAACACAATCATAGACCTGCTGAACTAACGACTCATCTGTTTCCTTAGTTTCATTGCTAGAGCACGCAGTTAGTAAAAGTGAAGCCAAAATAGCATAAGTAAAGGTTGTTTTTTTCATGATTTTTCCTATTTAATTATTGAGCGTGATTTACAACTAATTTTGTGTATTTCTGATAAGATTTAAACACTTTTTTAAGGTAATGTTTAGTTTCATCATATGGCAAATTGGTTTCTAATTCGGCATAGACTTGTTCTGGTGATTTTTGATTAATAACTTTTGCAGCTCTAGTTACAGAATATTTTCCAGTAAATGTCTTAGCTACATTCCCTGAGCCGGTGTTATATGCAGCGATCGTACAATACAGTCGAGCGTCAGGGTGCTTAATCTTTCTAAGATAATTATAATTTAAAATATGCAAATAAGCGGTGCCCACCATAATATTTTTACTCGGAGTATAAAGATAAGCAGAAGACAAGAGCATTTCTTTGCCATATAAGTATTTACTCGCATCTTTACCCGCTGACCGAGGCACCACTTGCATCAAACCATAGGCTGGTACATAAGATCGAGCCAAAGGATTAAATGCACTTTCATTCTCAATGATAGCCAACACCAACGCAGGAGGAACTTTTTCTATTCTTGCTCGTCGCATCACATCAGGCAAAACTGCTCTCACACGGTGACTAAAGTCCTTTGTATTCAATTTATATGTTGCGGTTACCACTTTACCTATTTTAGTTAGTTTTGAGACGATGATGACATCTTTGGGTTTGGGTCTTGTTGCAAACACGGGGACGATTCTATGACTAACAAGGGGTGTTTTAACTAGGCTGGGAGCCACTTTTTTAGCGATAACCTTATCCACCTTCTGTGAAACGGGATCTTCCTTATACGCCTTTTTATAAGTTAATTGGTTCAAGCTAAGCAAGCGTTTTTTAGTCACTTCCTTAACTTCTGATACTTTTTGTTTTGGGGAAACCACTTGTGAAACTGTCACCATGCCTTTTTTAAAATCAATAACCGTTTTCTGTTTAAATTTATTGGTATATGACACCCATTTATTTTTTGTTGTAACTTCAGGCTTATACCATACGGTTTCTATATTTTTTTTAAAATCTTCAAACGCATCCCGATAAGTATTTTTATAAAGTTTAAAAGCCACTTCTTGATCAGTGATATACTGATGAAATTGTTTTTTCTGAAATTCTTTATATGCTTCAAATGCAGCACGATTTTTATCGGTTTCCGCTTGAACCAAACCCATAGTTAACAAGCTATAGATTAAAATCAACATTTTTAATTGATGTGCCATAATTGCTCCTAAAATGATATTCGACTGCGATGATTCAATTGCAATCTATCAACTGAACTTGAACATGATGCTCTGATTGGCAAAGCTACTTTATTTCGCAGATTTAACTGCATTAGTTTGCGACTAAAAAATCATACGTTCACAAAAACTTTATTTTTCCTAATACGTCTAAATACACGCAAATCTTGAGTATAGCCTATTTAATCATACCATGAAAGTCAATAAATGAAATTTGCCAATTAGAAATACTGTTTAAAATACTTTTCGGTAAGCAATGCTTCTGTGATTATTGCTAATTTCAATTCGCCTACCCCATAAAAATTAGGGTACACATTTGACCTCACTTTCTTTTTATTAATTATATTTTTCTCCTCATCATCCATCACAAGGCTTTTATAATAAATAAACACATATTTAGCCTCATCAATGTTGCTATTATAGTTATAACCGTAATTCACCCAGCCAGCATAATAGCTAAGATGAAAACGTTTATCAGCAGCTTCCTTTGACTCAATGTAATATTGAATTTGGTTGGATGAAACAACATCATATTCAAAGGGAGCTTTAGCGAAAAAGGTTTGCTTGCCAACATGAAACTTTTTATCGTCAGCATCATCAATAATTGGCTTAAAATCTTCAGTTAAAGGTATTACGATATAAGCATTGACACGATCACGCTTGGAAAAAAGCATGAGCAGAAACTTTTTCCTATAATAATATTCAACTTTAGTTTCATTTTTTAAGTGCCGAACAACCTGTGAGTGACCTAGTAGTTCATGTAGATATTCAAGACTATTTCCAACATGCATTTTATGTATCTACTATAAATTTAAGGGTATAGTCTGATGCGCCATATTTGCTTCAGCACATTTTTCACGTATTATTTCTGCAAGTGACGGTAACTCATATTTGGCACTAACCCTGTCAAAAATGTAGTCATAAGTCCTAACTTTTAACTTCTTTGCTGTTTGGCTAATGGTCATAAAGGTATCTTTTATTTTTGTACCTTCTGTTGATACGGTATGGAAACTAATATCCCGTGCCCTTGCTTGGACTCTTGCAGCCAATTCTGATGCATTATTATGTAAAGGCAGCCAAGGATATTTTAAAACCAATATAAGTTCTTTCTTTTTGGCTAGCGTTTTTGAGATACGTTTATTTAATTGTTCATAGCTCGTCAGCGTTGAAAATAACTTATCAAATTTACTCGATAATGAAGTTGCTTTATTAAGTGTTGGTGATTTTTTGTATTTTTTCAATTTATGATAGAAAGCCCAATAACGAGTCAAAAAATTATCCAGTATTTTTTTATGCTTGGGAATAATAGGGTTTAATTTTTTGTAATGCCTACCATCATGCACCCAACACAATGTTAATTCTTTTGTTAATAGCTTAAATTGTGGCGCATCATCACACATCAATACATTAATAACCGGAATGTTCGTTTGATTCCAGTACGCGACTACAGCACATGCTTCTTTTATCCTGGTGCGTTGCTGTGGTCCAAGTTTAATAATGGCCAGCAAAGAATCAAAAGTGACTTCATTATATTCGACTCCATCCAGTAACTTTCTACTAATTTCTCTGCGAACCTTTCTAGAGACATTAAGGTCTTTCATTAATTTAATTGCTTGTTCATTATAAAGAAATTGCCGTGGTTTAAAGTTTCGGAACACATCTAAAACAGTCAGGCGATCTTTTCTTTTGGTGGTGAAATAGGCTGAGTAAAAATCATTGCATACAATCTGAGTATAATGATTATCCCCCATAACACGAGCACTAGTATCATCAATCTGCTGGCTTGCATTATTGGATAATCCAGCGGCATAAATATCTGATTTTTCTTGATGAAAATCATTGTATCCTTTTGTCCATTGACTTGAAATATAAGCTGATGATATGTTAATTCCAAAGTTCTCAAAAAATTCCAAAATACAACTTTCTGTCATTTTACATGTTGATTTTAATAGAGGA
>JABHHM010000376.1 GCA_018671575.1 Methylococcales bacterium
CCAATAAGTAGTAAAAAAAATACGCAAGAGCGACTCTACCGATAAAAATACAAGAATTAAACAAAATAGATAGTAAATAAATAATAAAAATCAATATAGTGACCTCTAGATAGACTGTATGAGTCGAAAAACAAGTTTTTATTGGTAAATAATTTAAAAAAAATAAATTAAAAAAACTAATAACAGCTAGAGAGGATGTAGGGGAAAAAACTCTAAAATAAAATCATCTAAGGCGTATCTAAAAGAAAAAACAACTCAAAAAAATATGATGCTAAATAATAATAATAAAAAACAGGTAGGAGCAGGATTCTAGAGTGACGGTAGCGGTAAAATCGGCTTATTAGATAAATAGATCAGACAATGTTGTCTTTATAATAAAAAATAACCTATGAAATAACAAGAAAAAATAATTTTAAAAAAACTGTAACCTGGAGGGAGGCCATTTTTATCGAAAATAGTTAATAAAAAACAATAGCTTATAATTAAATTAAAAAAAGGCATACGGAGGGAAAATAAACTTCAAAGTGAAAAATACTTGCAAAAATAAAACTTGTGAGATATCTTGAAAAAGAGCATAAAAATAGCTCAAACGAATTCAAAGTGATATTTCAGCGGTTTCAAACACTCAATAGAACCGCAATCAATAGTAAAATCATTCTATGGTTTTACATCAAAAGATGCTTTATTGAAAAATAAAGTAAAGCCAATAAAAAATTGGTCAAAAAAAAGGTCTAAATCAAGACCAAGGGCAAAACGGTACTCGTTTCCCCCCCAAAAAAAGATGCTTTTGAAAAACAAAGCAAAAACCAATGAAAGATTTGGTTTAAAAATAGTCTTGTCAGACTAATCAGGACGAAACGGTTTCTCCGGTTTCCCCCCTCAAAAGATGCTTTGAAAAACAAAGCAAAGCCAACAAAAATTGGTCAAAATATCATCGATTTAAAATCAATGATTTAAGATGCATATTTTTATGCAAATCGAAAAAAAATCGATTCAAGTCAAATGTCATTAATGGCATCAGAACGGGCTTTATCGCCCAAACATAGTAAAAAACTATGTCTAAAAATAACGATTCTTTATTTGTAACAACCAAAATATGTCTTTAAATCTGAGATTCAATCAAACGAGATGCTCAATTTTAAGAAAATGTTGCTGACGAATGCACGTAGCTGGTGTACGTGACGCACAATTCGAAATGAATCAAAAACATATGCAAACAACAACAACAACTTTAATACAGTGTTGTGCATTAGAAATTTAATCAAATTAAAATTTGGAAACAGATTAATGTTTGATTTCTTATGACGCTCAAGTATGACCATGACCAACGTGCATTATTTAGTAAAAATTATTTATATAAGTAATTTTTAGTAAGTGAATTATTAACAAAAAAAGGAAAAAAAATGGAAAATAATCATTATGAACTTAATCATTACGGTAAAAAAGTTTTCGGAAGAAGGGCAATGGCATTGAATTCTGTCGATTTATTAATCAGAAGATACGGTCATAGACATTCGGAATTAAAGCACAAGCGAGTTTCAGATAAAACAAGGCATGATAGAAAAAAAATACTGAATCAAATTATCAATGATCTTTACGAAAAGGGTTTTAGAGTTCAAAGCATAGGACATCTAAAAAATAAGCATTTAAAAGTAATTTTTGAAAAATGGGCTGAACAAAACCTGTCGGGTTCAGCGTGGCAAACAAGACTGTCAATTCTGAGACAGATGGAAAAGTGGCAAAATAGGCAAGGTTTTATGCAAAAACTGGAATATTACGGAATCGATCCATTAGTCACGAAAAGAGTTTATGTTTCGGAAAAAGATCATTCTTGGAGCACAAAAATTGATGATCGACAGAAAATAGAAGACATTAAAGCAGATGATAAGATTGTTGGATATCAACTGGAATTAATAAGAGCATTTGGAATGAGAGCGCAAGAATCATGGATGTTTCGACCACATGAAGATTCTGATAATTATTTTATTTATATTACTCATGGTTCAAAAGGAGGAAGACCCAGAGAAGTCAGAATTGAAACGGAAGAGCAAGAAGAAATATTGGAAACAATAAAACGAGTAGTAAAAGTAAAATCATTTTCATTGACGCCACGAGACTACACGATGAAAAAATGGAGTTCTCATTTTTATTATATTTGCAGAAAACACGGCATCAAAAGATCTGAAAACATCGTTGTACATGGACTTAGACATCAACGATTGATTGATATCCATGAGGAAGTCAGCGGAAGAAAAAATGATTTGAGAACACTCGCAAGTAAAGAAGAAATTGTTTCAATGACAGCAGAAGAAAAAAAGAAAGATCATGAGGCACGGCTTTATGTTGCTGAAGTTGCAGGTCATGGCAGGAAAAAAATAACCAACTCATACATAGGTAAATGTTGCTAAATCAACAAAATCGTCATGTTAGTAAAAAATATGGCGAATTATTTGGTGATAAAATATGAATAATAGAAAATTAAAGGAAAAGGTGATGAACAATATATTGGACGTCTACGGTTATTACGATTATATAAGGTTGAAATTAGATAAGGTTAATAATAAAGCATTGGTTGAAAATAGAAGAAAAACATACATATTTGAAAAGGTTATGGCAGAAAATAATCAGACAATATTGATGTGTTCTGAAGGCATCAACTGTAACAATCCAACGGGATTATTAAAAATTGACAATATTACGCAAAAAATAATCAGCGTAAATGTCAGTAATAATGATAAAGAGAAAGGCTATGAAGAAATATTAATAGATGTTGCAAAATGTCTGCTTTTTCTGAATGACATGCATTGTTATAAACATGCTGCTTGAATCACTAGAAATAAGTAAGGAATTAATAGATACTCCATTTTTATTGACGGGAGTATTAATGGCATTCTTTTTTATAAGGCGATTTTTTAAGACAGTGCTACACCGGCATTATTATCACAAATGGATAGATGCAGTCATCGTGTTACCAGGCACGATGCTGCATGAAATCAGTCATTATTTAATGGCAGTTATTTGTATGTCAAAAATTACAAAATTTACCTTATGGCCAAAACTCAATGGTAATTCAATCATATATGGTGCTGTGCATCATTACACGTATTTTAAATTATTATTAATACCAATTTCACTGGCACCTATGTTTCTCAATGGCTTTGTTGCACTTATTGTCAGTCAATTGACAATTAATTATATGGTTAAAATCTATTTATTGTCAGTTATATTGGGGGCTGCATTACCTAGTTCTGCTGATATTAAAGGGATGTTTAAAGGCATGATGAGCATTGGGTTTTTCTTGTCATTATCAATTGCTTGGCTTTATAAAGAGGAATTTACAGAAATATTAAGAATCGCATATTCATTTTTAATGAATATGAGTACCCGTGCAATGATCAGTCCTTTGGTTGATATTATTGTTCTTTATATGGTTGGATCGATAATGATATTCATGATGCAGAAAAGAAGATTCACAGAATACGAATAATTATTCCATTTTTATGGAGCCGTGGCGTACTGTCTACGCAAGTTTTTAAATGAACATTAAGTGTTTTATTTATTTAAGAAAATCTATTTCAAATAGATTAATCGACAAAAATCGATAAAGAAAGGTCGTATATTGGAATTATTAAAGAATATTACGGCGTATTATTTTCAATGATTGTTTATACAAAAAATTGAAAATAAAAAGCAACTAAGGACGCAACATTTAATGGCACAAGTAGATGTGTCAGATCCGAGGCAATTAAGTCTAGGGTAATGCTGCGCCCAAAGCAGCTAGGAGTAACAAAGGATGAGATATTGCATTTATCTACTAATCATCCTGCTGGTCATTTGGCCGGTGTCAGTCTACTAACGTAGGCTAGGGGAAATGGTGTAACATTTCCCCACTCCATTTATTAATTATATACCAAACAATGTTTAATGCATAATTTGAGAATTATTAATGATATTGAAAATATTGATTGAAGAAGTCATGGGGAAAAGTATTTAAATAACGCAGAAAAACTACGGATCATGTCGATTATAGCTCATCTGAACGAGAATGATTTTAACGCTCTGTTTGATAAAAATATTGACAATTACCTTAAAATAAAATAAGATTAATACTCCAAACCGTCCGATTATATGGGATGGTCTACGCAAGAAGCTGTGAATCAGCATATCTAGTTGTTCATCAGAACACATTGAAGAAAAAATATACTATATATATAGCCTATTTCAATACCTCGCCGGTATTTCAATCAGATTAAAATCGAATTGTAATCAATTATCGATTGAATCAATCAAGACAATGATGTTTGTAATTAATCGATCATTCGTCAAAAAATAGCCATTACTCAGCTAACAATCTATCCGTAAATTCGTTCAGATAAATTAAATAAGCATTTTAGTTCTAGACTGCTTATTTATTTTATCCGTGCTTTCATGGATGTCAGCGTATTTTTACGCAAGCGTTTGATGTTTACATCGAACTAACGTCAGGTAAAACCGAGACGTTCAAATTAATTCATTCTTACTCCTTGTTAAGAATCTCCACCAAATAATCGTCTGCGGTTATTCGGTGGAGATTTTTAACACACACATGGGAGTAAGGAATATGAAGATATCAGAAATAAAAATAATAGCGAATGGTCGTTGGAATAAAATAATTGGGGACTTAGCTCCTCAATTATCAGATGCCATGGCCAAAAAAGGACGGCACGTTGAGTGCCCTTGTCATGGGGGCAAAGATGGCTTTCGGGTTTTTGAAGATTTTGAAAATACTGGAGGAGGTGTTTGTAACACCTGTGGCTTCTTTAATGATGGTTTCAATCTATTGTCATGGGCAAATGGTTGGAACATGGGGGATACCATTAATAGCATAAAAAGCTATTTGGGGATTGGAGAATCTGGAAATTACAAGAATCTTCCAATTATTACCCAAAAAAAAGAAGTCACTATTGACGACAGTGAAACTCTTGATATCAGTGGCGTTAGAACGCTCAAAGATATTTGGGAGAATTCATTACCATTGAACGAATACCAGGCAAATACAGCATGGAAGTATTTAGCTGGCAGGGGTTTGAAACCATTGTATTCAAAAAGTATTAGGCTGGCACATAACGTGCCCTATTACGAAAATATTAATGGTCTTTGGAAAGTGACTTCCAGACAAAAAGCAATGATTGCTCCAGTCTGGAATAAGTATGGCAAGATAGCCGCATTACACCGTACTTTTCTGTCGAATGACGGAGGAAAAGCGAATGTAAAGACGGTTAAAAAGCTAACCAAAAAAGTCAGGTCATTGAGTGGTGGCCATATCCGATTGTTTAACCCGTTTGAAGATACGGGTGAACATATCGATCTTGCACTTTTTGAAACCGATAGAAAAGAATATCGGTATTCGGAGACAATTGGTATTGCGGAAGGAATCGAAACCGCAATGGCAGTTAAGGAATTAACATCCATGGCAACATGGTCTTCAATTTCATCGAGCTACATGCCAAAAATCTTAATACCTGATGGCATTAAGAACGTCTTTATTTTTGGTGATAACGATTTAAGTGGTGCAGGGGAACGTGCAGCACTTAAAACAAAAGAAAATATTCTTCAGGAAAGTAATGGTGAAATTAATGTCACCATTTATATACCAAAAGATGTAGGTAAAGACTGGTTGGATTATTTAGGAAAATATAGATAAACAATCAATCTTCGATTTATAAGCCGGATTTATTCCGGCTTCTTTTTAGAAAGGCTTTAGATTAATTATTTCAACAAAGATTATTAATCTAAAACCTTTTATATAAAGGCGCCGCAGTCAATTACTGCAAGTCACTCCTGTCGATTGTTTTAATCGAAAGGTTCTTCAAAGTCATTTGTTAATAGATGATTTTGAAGAATCTTTCGAGGTTCTACAACCTTAACAATTTAATTACATGGGAGAACCACAATGAATAAAATCAAAAGTATTCATAAAATAAAGTCGATTGATTTATTACCAATCAGTCAAAAAACATTACTTCAAAAATATGCATCTTCATCAGAAAAAGATGAGCAAGCTATTCAGAAGCGTGTTGCCAAAGCATTAGCCAAAAATGAAAAAGATTCTCAGAAATGGGAAAAACTATTCTTCAAAACACAACAACAGGGATTTATTCCTGGCGGTCGTGTTAATGCAGCAGCCGGCAGAGATTTAAAATCGACCTTAATCAACTGTTTCGTTGTATCAGTACAAGATACGATGTCAGGGTTTATTGATGGTCAGCCTGGAATCACCGAGGCATTAAAAATGTCAGCCGAAACTATGCGACGCGGCGGCGGTGTTGGGTATAATTTTTCAAATTTACGTCCTGAAGGTGCTTTGATAAAAGGAACTGGCTCTGAAGCATCAGGACCGATTTCATACATGAAGGTCTTTGACCAGATGTGTGAAACGGTTAAATCTGCCGGTAATCGCAGAGGTGCTCAAATGGGTATCTTGAATGTCGATCACCCCGATGTTTTGAAATTTATCAAAGCCAAAAGAGAAAAAGGTATTTTAACGAACTTTAATTTATCCGTTGCGATAACAGACGAGTTCATGAAGTGCCTTAAAAAAGAAAAGAGCTTCCATCTTAGACATGATGTTAAGTCACAGGATTCATCAGTGCAATTGCCTGATGGAAAATGGGTTTACAGAACTGTCGATCCTAAAGAAATTTGGGATGCCATCATGCAGAGCACGTATGACTATGCAGAACCGGGAGTTCTATATATTGATTCTATCAATCAAAATAACAATCTTTGGTATGTAGAAACAATCGAAGCTACTAATCCTTGTGCGGAATTACCAATTCCAGCCAATGGGTGTTGTTGCCTTGGGTCAATCAATTTGACCAAATTCATCAGCGATCCATTTGAAGATAATTCGTCGTTTTTGTATGAAGATTATAAGGATGTCATCAAAACAAGTATTAGAATGTTAGATAATGTTCTGGATGAAAGTCTATTTCCTTTGGAAGAACAAAAGCAAGAATCGATTAATAAAAGAAGAATCGGTTTAGGCTTTACTGGATTACACAATGCCATGATGATGTTGGGTATTCAGTACAATTCAAAAGAAGGAAATAAGTTTGCAGAATCAATCAGTCGTGTATTACGAGATAACTCGTATGAAGCTTCAATTGATCTTGCAAAAGAAAAGGGCGAATTTCCTCTTTTCGACAAGACTAAATATGGCGAAAGTCAGTTTGTTAAAAACTTACCTGACGAGTTGCAGCAAAAGATTGCTAAATATGGAATTAGAAATTCCCATTTACTCTCAATTGCACCAACAGGCACGATTTCTTTTACGTTCGGGAACAACTGTTCAAGTGGCATTGAGCCAGTGTTTGGATGGGAATATACTCGAAATATTAAAGAAACCGATAATAGCTTTAAGCCGTATAAAGTACAGGACTATGCTTATCGACTGTATCAGGAAATGGGGTATTCAACGGATGAATTACCACCTATATTTGTCACATCTTTAGAGATGACTGCTCAAGATCATTTAAACATGATTGCAACAGTCGCTCCATTTATTGACAGTTCCATTTCCAAGACCGTTAATGTACCGGTTGATTATCCTTTTGATGATTTCAAGGCTTTATATACTAAAGCTTACGAAATGGGCATAAAAGGGTTAACAACTTATCGTCCAAATGATGTGACGGGTGAGATATTGGTATCTTCGAATGACACCAATAACCCTCAAGATATTGACCAGAGTGATCCAGATCGACGGATTAAATTGGGCAATATTCCAAGTCCTGCTTTGGCAAGCCTGAGATGGCCTTCCAGACCAGAATTACCTGAAGGTAATCCATCATGGACATATATGATTGATAATGAAAATTATCATTTTAGTGTGCAGATAGGTCATGTAGAAAACGGCCATCAACATGCATTTGAGGTTTGGGTCAACGGGGCGGAACAGCCTCGTGGATTAGGAGCGTTGGCAAAAACATTATCAATGGATATGCGATGTTTTGATCCCAAATGGATGCAGTTGAAGTTAGAGAGTCTTGAAAAGTTACCTGGTGAAGCATTTGAAATGCAGTTACCGGGGGAAGGAAAAAAAATGGTAGCCAGTGAAGTTGCTGGATTTGCGAAGTTAATTCAACATCGTTTACAAAACCTGAATCAAATAGATAAAGGTAGTAGTCCGATGATTGATGCGATGATGTCACGCAAAGAACCGAAATCAGGTACCAATGGAACAATGGCTTGGACGGTAGATATTAAGAACCCTGCGACGGGTGATGATTTCTTACTGGTTGTTAAAGAGCTTGAGTTGCCCAATGGAAAACGAATGCCGTTTTCTATTTGGGTAACCGGAGATGTTCCTAATTCTTATCATGCGCTTATGAAAGTATTGAGCATGGATATGCGGATCATTGATTCCGCATGGATTGGTACTAAATTGAAGAAGCTTTTGAATTTTCCAGAAGCAAAAGGAGATTTTCTGGCTCATACACCGGGATGCGATAAACAAGCAAATTATGCGTCAACAATTGCCTATGTTGCACGTTTATTGATTCATCGTTATGAGATGTTGGGGATTTTAGATTCAGATGGAACACCTGTTAAAAAAATGGGTTTTTTTGAAGAACCTGGAATCGTTAATAAAAAGAAATCAACTGTAATACCGGGAGCTAGATGTGTCGAATGCAATTCCAAATCAGTCATAAGGCGTGATGGATGTGGATTTTGTACTGCTTGTTCTGCGGTAGGGTCGTGTGGATAGTAGATCATAGGTCCATAGAATTGCCTCTTTTTTAGAGGCGTTCTTCTAAGTTAATTTAAGATGAAGTTGATTTAGAAGAACGCTCTTTTATTTATAAAAGAAAATTCGGCGTAGTAATACGCAAGCATGTCCATTTACGGGATAACTATCATCCCGTTGATATGGCAGCATATTCGATTGGGTGAAACTCAGGAGAATATTGATGAATAGCAAAAAAGTAATTTTTTTGTCAGTGAATACTTTTATGTATCTGCAAGGATTTGGATTAATCATGCGGTTATTAAGAATATTCAACAAGCTCGTTAAATACTCATTGTTTGTTGCGGCGGTTATCTTAATCGTCTGGATAAATACATAAGTAAAAACGAATCCACTGAGGATTAACCATATCCTCATTGGATGTGGTTAGCCTTTTAAAATCTAAGGAAAACCAAATGAATATTAATCAACTGATCGAAGAAGAAATTACACAACTCGAAGATCGTGTAAAAGACCTTGATGAGAAAACTGCTAGTCAACCAAGGGTTGAATGGTATGTCGATATTCAAGAATTCAAAGTTTTTGCGACTAATGAAGCTTCTGCTGAATTAGCTGTTTTAAAACTGATGAAAGAAGCATTACCTGATATCGTCAACATCGAAAGAGTGATGTAAACGCAATCTCGTAATTAACCCAATGGGAAATCAATATTCCCTGCGGGCATATTGGTTCCCGTTATTAAAAAAGGAATTGATATGCAAAATCAAGAAATGAAAGTCGCTCAAAAAATTGTCCCGGTAAAAGGGGATTCGTCATTACTTTATTTGTTTATTTATAAGCAGTCAGGCAATGGAAAAAGAGATGTGAGGAAAATCTACAAGCGTAGAAATCCTCCACAAAGAATAGATTTGGGCGTTGAATCAACCAGAGGTCATTTCAATGACATCATCGTTGAGGCAAAAGAGCGAATAAAAATATTGGATTATGCTTACCAGGAAAAAGGGTCTTTAATACCTAAGATTAAAATACCTGAGTTAAAGCCTGAAGTTGACTCAAATAAATCAACTGAAGCCAATACTAATGATGAAGCAAAGGTGAAGACTGAAGCTAAATCAAAAGTAAACAAAGTAAAAGAAAATGATCCTGTCAAAAAATGGATGACGGGTGAATTAATTGAATCAGGTTTTGAAAAAAAATCCAGCAATGGAAAAAATTACAACGCCTTTTTTGTTGATATTAAAACATCAAAAAAAGTGCATCGATTTAGCGGTGTAGATTTAATTGATCAGTTGAAGCCGTATAAAAATGGTGACTGCATAGCGATTCATAACATTGGTTATCGAACCGTTAATGTGCCGGTTACCGGGAAAAACGGTGAAGTAAAAGAAAAGGCATGTCGTAAAAATCTCTTTGAAGTAAAGCCAGGAGATAAAAAATGAACAATGCCAAAGGTAAGCGAGAACAAATGCTTGAAGATCAAAAAGGAAAGTGCTGTTACTGCGGTACTAAAATTGATGATCAAATAGCAACACTAGATCATGTCATTCCAAAATCGAGAGGCGGCGGAAACGGCATTGATAATTTAGTGGTCTCTTGCAAATTGTGTAATAACAGTTTTGCAGACTCGTCACCGAAATACAAAATGTTAACTCTTTTTGAGAAAGCATTTATTTAAATCACAAGCCAATGGGCAAATCGCCTGTTGGTGTTTTGCCCTCATTCTTTTGAGGAGAAAACAGTGGAATATAGCATTAAAATTAGTTACTGGTTTGAAGACAAATCAGAAATGGAGAGATCAGTACATAACAAGCTTTGCGAAGAAGCATTGGATCATGTATTTGGTCAATTAAAAAAAGGCATCAAATCAGGACAAATGTATAATGATGTCAAAGGAAAGCCAGCCAGAGCTTGGTGGCTTCTAATTTATTAAGGAGAAGAAGTTTAAGATCGCTGTTAATCAGCGATCTTTTTTTTTGCTAAAAAATTGCTTGAAATATGGCTATTAGCCATGTATGATAATTATCAGGATGTCCTACCATCCTTTCAAATTTTTTAGCGAGGTTATGAATTATGTCAGTACAAGAAACAACGTTATATTTTAAAAACGGAAGCAGCGATAAAGTCTATCAGACACAAATCAATGATATTGAAAACAATGAATATACGGTCACATATGCTTATGGACGGCGAGGATCAGCGTTAAAAACAGGCACAAAAACCAATCAGCCTGTTGAGTTAGAAAAAGCAGAAAAAGTATACAAGTCATTAATCAATTCAAAAATCAAAAAAGGTTATAAACCCAGCGAAGATACTAGCGATGATGTTGCCTATACTGCCGATGAAAACAGCAAAAAAATTAGCGGTATTTTTCCACAGTTATTAAATATTATC
>JABHHM010000456.1 GCA_018671575.1 Methylococcales bacterium
TCGCAATAAATAAACTACCCATCTTACTGGCCTTTTTGTCCGTCTCCTTTACCACAAAAACAGTTGAGTAGAATGACTACACGCCTATTTTTATGGCAAAGAAGACGAACAAAAATTCTGCGCAATATGGGTAGTTTATTTGTTGCGTGTTACCTTATTATCCGCCTCCAATGGCATGAATTACTTCAATGGTGTCGCCATCGGTGATTTTTTGTGATGAATAATTACTTCTGGGAATAATTTCTTCATTAATTTCAATCGCAATTCTTTTTCCAGAAAGATTCAGTTCTGTAATAAGGTCTTTTACATAAAAAACATTAGACATGTTTTTTGGTGTTCCATTCAATATAATATTCATAGGCTTTTGTGGTGAGCTTTGATGATGGCGTTATTGTACACAGATGATTGGAATATTCAAAAATAATTTGTCGGAGTGTTGATTTGGTTGTTTTTTATTTTAGGTACTTCAAAAGTATTGAAACGGGATGTAAAACTTTGGTGTCTAATTGTTGAGCGGTTAAATTATTTTGGAAATGTAAAGCACAGCCAATGTTTGATGTAGCGAGATAAGTTGGCTTGGTTGCTGATATTTGTTGTAGTTTGTCATGGATGAACTCATTGGCTTTTGTAGGTGAGCGAATCATGTGTGTTCCTGCGCTACCGCAACAGGTTTGGTCTGTCAATTCTATGATGTTTAAACCTTTGATTAAGCCCAATAAATTAATCGCATGATTTGTTTGTTTTAGTCCATTTCTTAAGCTACATGGTGTGTGAACAATGATGGTTTCATTGGCTTTGTTGAAATTTTCTGTTTGCAAATTGGCATGCTGGAAAAGAAAATAGCAAATCTCATCAGCATGATATTTTGGGGGTGAGTCTAATAATTTGTCAGTATTTTGAAGCATATCGCAACACCCTGTTGCAATAGATAATATGGCTTCAACATCAATGCTGGTGAAAAGGTCACTATTTTTCTGCATCATTTTGATCGCAGTTTCATGTTGATTATTATGATAATGTAATGCACCGCAACATTGTTGTTGTTTGGGAATAATGACATTGAAGCCAATTTTAGACAGTAGTGTTGTGGTATCACTGATGGTTCTACTATCCATTAATGGCGACATGCATCCCGTAAATAATGCCACATTGCGTTGGTTGTCGGTATTTGGGTTATTATTTGTTTCAACAGTAGAAAATTTTTCAGGAATAAATTGAGTGAAACTGAATAAATGCATTAGTCTAAAAAAATGGATGACTTTTTGTATTTTTAAGAAAGAAAGTAGACGAAGTGTTTTTTGAAGAAGCGCTAGTTTTGAATGGCTGGCGACTGTGGATAGTAAAAGTCTGATAAAAATAGAGGGTTGCTGATGATTAAAAAATTGGTGTTTTGTCTTGTTGAGTAGTTGAGTATAAGGGACTGCTGAAGGGCAGGCTTTTTCACAGGCTTTACATTCCAGGCAATGATCTAAATGAGAAAAAATTTTAGTGGATACGGGTAGTTTTTGGCTGGCGACTGCTTGAATGAGAGAAATACGTCCTCGTGGTGATTCATTTTCATTTTTACTATTGAGGTAAGTGGGGCAGTGAGGCAAGCAAAGCCCACATTTTACACATTGGTCTGCGGACGATAAAATTTTTGTATTCAATGAGTTGTACCTAAAAATTATAAGTCTAGAAAAATAGTAGAGGTGTAGAGTATATTTAAGTGTCGGAAAAACAAAGTGTTTTTAATGTCAGATGTTTTATTTTTACCATGAAAAGTATGGAGGAATTGAAGTTTTTCTTCATAGTATTCATGTGTTTCATGGTTAAAAAATGCCGTCAGAATATCATATTCTAATCGATTTGGGTGAACTTGTTAGCACCTGAAAACGGTGCGTTCAACCATCTAAAAATAACATTTCAATTTCATGTTACTTAGAAGGATAAAAAAATAGATTCAAAGACTAAAATTTTATTTCAGACAAAAAAAAGCGGAAAATTAATTTCCGCCTTTTTAAACTAGCTATGTATTTATATTTTATGGCGTATGAACAATGTCATTTACACTGATATTTGAGGTTGAATTCATCACCAAGGCATAACTGATCTGGTTGAATGTTCTAAATACCATCACATAACCTGCAGTATTTTCAGGTAAGGCAATATTTTCAACTTTCTTTGTGATGGTGTCTCGGATGATTCTGCCAGATTGACTAATTGCTAATACATGACCAACTTCAACGCCATCATCAGAGCCTTTGCTGAGTGTGATGACATTGTATTGCCCAATCTGGGTTAAACCATTAAGGACTGCAAGAATACTGGCTCGAATAGATGATGTTGGTTTTTTGGGCATAAAGTTTTGGTCGAAGGCGTCTTTGTCATGCCTGACTAACAGTCTGTCACCTCTTAAAACTTCTCTAGTGGAACGAGTGATTTTTAGTGTGGCAGGGTCACCCGTTTCTGATAATTGAGCATCACCCACATAAATAGCTTCATAACCCAAAACTTCTCCTGTTTCAGGGTCTGAATAAGTGTTTCCATCACGATAAATGGTGAAGTTTTTAGTTTCTTCATTCTCGATTTTTCGCACATACGTTTTATGGCCTGTTCCACCAACAATTCTTTCTTCCTCAAATGCAACAATGTAAGGTGAATTGTTCAGCGTGTCTTTGTCAACGATGGTTGGACGAGATAAAAACTGTTTAATAGAATCAATTGGAATGGTTGGAATCGCATTTTCTAGTTTTGTAATGCGAGTATGTGGTGACAATTTAACCAATCTTGAGTTCTTTCTTCTGATGTGAAGTCTTGGGCCACTGCCATCATTGATTAGTGAAATAACGTCACCTGGGTAAATTAAGTGCGGGTTTTTAATTTGTGGATTCGAATTCCATATTTCAGGCCATTGCCAAGGGTTTTGTAAAAATTTTCCTGAAATATCCCAAAGTGTATCACCTTTAACAACGACATATTCATTCGGGTGATTTGGGTTAAGGGATATGCTGTCAGCTACCACAATGCTGCTCATTAGCAATCCAAATACAAAGCCTAGGAGTTTACTCTTTTTTATCATTGTCATTCCTTATTATCGTAAATGCCTTATAAAATTTACAAGATGAATTTTTATCATTATTTAAAACATTATAGCTTATTATTATTATATTCCATGGTGAAAGTGATGAAAGGCGAGGATATTTTGATAAATGGGTGGGGATGTTAATATATTAAGCTTAGGGGGGGGACGAAATAACTTCCCTTATCGTCAGGGTAAAAAATTATTTCACTCCCTATATATTATAGAGTATATTGATGTTTCTAAGTTAAATGGGTTTAGTATTTTTATGGCGCTATTAAATATTTTGCAATTTCCTGATGAACAGTTACGAATTAAAGCGTTGCCCGTTAGTGGTGTAGATGATTCTATTCGTCAGCTGGTTGATGATATGCTTGAAACAATGTATGAGGCTCCAGGGATAGGGTTGGCGGCAACACAGGTTAATATTCATCAGCGGATAGTGGTTATAGATATTACGAAAGAGAAAAATCATCCATACTGTTTTATTAATCCTGAAATTATTGGATCAGCAGGAGATGAGGAGCATGAAGAAGGATGTTTGTCTGTTCCTGGTTTTTATGAAAATGTTCAAAGAGCAGAAACAGTCACTGTTAAAGCGTTAGATAGGCAGGGTGATGAATTTGTTTTGGATGCAGATGGAATGTTGGCGATTTGTATACAGCATGAAATTGATCATTTGGATGGTAAATTATTTGTTGATTATCTTTCAAGTTTAAAAAGACTGCGAATTAAAAAGAAATTATTAAAAATTCAAAAAAGTCGCCTCTAGGAGGCTGTCCGAGAACTCAAGTTTTCGTCAAATCAAGGCATAAAATTGTCGAAAAAGCGCAGTTTACGTGTGTAAATAAGCATTTTGAGAGCATTTTTAACGCAGAGTTGGCGGAAAGATGAGTTTTCGGACAGCCTCCTAGTTTTACCTCAATTTATAGTTTTACTGGATTTCTATATGTCATTAAGGATTATTTTTGCAGGAACTCCCGAATTCTCTGTGTCGGCATTAAAGTCACTGATTGCCTCTGAGCACCAGGTTTGTGCCGTATATACACAGCCAGATAGGCCTGCAGGGCGGGGTAGGAAATTAAAAGCGAGTCCTATCAAAGAGGTTGCATTTGAGCATGGCATCGATGTTTTTCAGCCTATTTCACTAAAAAACCAAGATGAAATAGATCATTTGGTCAATCTCAATGCTGATTTGATGGTTGTTGTTGCCTATGGGTTGATTTTGCCTAAGGCGATCTTAGATGCTCCAAAATTTGGTTGTATCAATATTCATGCTTCAATATTGCCTAGATGGCGAGGGGCTGCTCCAATTCAAAGAGCTATTTATTCTGGTGATGCTGAGACTGGCATTACAATCATGCAGATGAATGAAGGGTTGGATACGGGAGATATGTTGTTAAAAAAAATATGTCCTATTTCATCAGTGGATAATTCTCAAGTATTACATGATAAATTATCGTTGCTGGGTGCTGATGCTTTATTAGAAGTTTTACCATCAATTATCAATCAATCTCTGCGACCAGAAGTACAAGATAATTCTTTGGTTGTTTATGCGGAGAAAATTACGAAAAATGAATCAACCATCAATTGGCAAAATAAAGCAAGCAATATTCAATCTCAGGTTCAGGCATTTAACCCCTGGCCCGTGGCTCAAACATTGCTGGATAAGAAAGTTTTAAGAATATGGGAATCTGAAGTGGTTTTGGGTGATGTTGCTGGTATGGTTGCAGGTACTGTTATGGTAGCGGGTAAGCAAGGGATTGACGTGGTGACGGGTGAAAATATTTTAAGATTAACACAAGTACAATTGCCTGGTAAGCGTTCAATGAACGCTGCTGATTTGGTGAATTCAAGAAATATTAGAGATGTTGTTTTGGGTTGATTGTTTTACAAGTTGAGTCTTATGAATTCAAGGGAAGTGGCGGTCAATATACTATTGGATGTTCTTATTAGTAAACATTCTTTGTCTTCTAGTATTAAGTTTTTTTCGGTTAAATTATCCAGTCAGGAAGAATATCCCTTTCTACAAGAGCTTTGTTATGGAGTGATTAGGCGTTACGAGCATCTGGAGGCATTTGTCTCATATTTGGTAAAAAAGAAAATTAAGAATAAAGATGCCGATATTAAAATATTATTGATGCTTGGTTTGTACCAAATAAAATATTTAAGAGTGCCCGAGCATGCGGCGGTATCTGAAACAGTTAAAATTGCTAAAAAAAGAGGTCAGCCAAAGTTTTCTGGCTTTATCAATGGTGTATTGAGAAATTTTATTAGAAATATGGATAAAATTACTCAACAGGTCGAAAAAAAGTCTTATGTAAAAATGGATCATCCTCAATGGTTGGAGCAACTTATTCGTCAATGTTGGGGGGAGAAAGCGGATGAAGTTTTACAGGCAAATAATCGAATTCCTCCTATTACATTAAGGGTTAATGGTCATAAAATATTTGCGGATGATTTTGTTCAGAAATTAACTGATCAGGGTGTTCAGGCAGAGCCAATCAGTGGTTTGAAGTCTGCATTTAGATTAAATAAGCCAAGAGCAATAGATGCGTTGCCTGGTTATGATAAAGGTTGGTTCTTTGTGCAAGATGCTGGGGCGCAGTTGGCAGCAACACTGCTTGATATCAGAGATAGTCAGCGTGTGCTGGATGCTTGCGCTGCGCCAGGCGGAAAAGCCATTCATTTGCTGGAAATCAATTCATCTATTAATTTAACTGCTGTCGATATTGAGCCTGATAGAATTGCCATTCTTAGGCAAAATATGGCTCGTATGGATTGTCAAATGAATGTACTTTGCCAAGATATTTTAACGCTTTCATCTGATCAGCTAGGTTATGATCGAATATTAATGGATGCCCCTTGTTCTGCAATGGGAGTGATACGACGTCACCCCGATGTTAAATATTTAAGAATGCCAGAAGATATTGTCAATCTGGTCAAGCTACAACAGCAAATACTGGAAAAATTATGGTCTTTATTGCTTGTTGGAGGTAAGCTTCTGTATGTAACTTGTTCGATTCTTCAAGATGAAAATGAAAATCAAATTGATCAATTTCTTAAAAATCATGCTGATGTTGAAGAAATTAAAATAACCACAGAATGGGGTGTTGAGAGGAATCATGGAATACAGTTGTTGCCTGGCGAGCAAAATACGGATGGGTTTTATTATGCGTTATTACAAAAAACTTAAGGCTGACATTTTGTTGTGAATTTAGATGTATTAGGTGTTCTATCAATTGTTCTGGCTTATTTTTTGGGATCTTTGTCAAGTGCAATTATTGTGTGTCATTTGATGAAGTTGGAAGATCCTCGGAAAGTAGGGTCAAAAAATCCTGGTGCAACCAATGTTTTGAGAATTGGTGGTGGTAGAGCTGCCATCATTACTTTGATGGGAGACGTTTTTAAAGGTTTGGTTTCTGTTATTATTGCTTACGCATTGTTGTTGCCAGTGCAGTATATTGCGCTGGTTGGTTTTATGGTGTTTGTTGGTCATTTGTATCCTGTTTTCTTTGCTTTTAAAGGTGGTAAGGGGGTTGCAACATTTGTTGGAGTGCTGATAGGTTTTAATTGGCTTTGTGGGCTGATGGTGGTGGTTACTTGGTTGTTAGTGACTTTTATTTTTAGGATTTCATCTTTAGCGGCATTAACCTCAGCGTTTATGTCACCCATTTATTTTTTGGTTGTAGTCAATGATATTTATGTCGTGACTGTCATTAGTCTGATGGCAATGATGATTTTTTGGCGACATAAAATTAATATACACAATTTGATTGAAGGGACAGAATCTAAAATTGGATTGGGAAAGAAATGATGAAAATTCATTAATTACTGCTTGTCATCATCCTATGAAATCATGTATCTTTAGTTTTTCTTGGACATAGTAGGCGCGTAGCTCAGTGGTAGAGCATCACCTTGACATGGTGGTGGTCGGTGGTTCGATCCCACTCGCGCCTACCACTTTATTTAATTATCAATAAAAATCATTTTTTATGGTTTTCATATTCTCTAGTTATAAATAATTTAAGCTATGCCTATAATTACACTTCCCGATGGAAGCAAAAAACAATTTGATGAGCCTGTGACAGTGATGGAAGTTGCGTCATCAATCGGATCTGGATTGGCTAAAGCAACGATTGCAGGCAAAGTTAATGGGCAATTGATTGATGCTGATCAGCTGATTGTGAATGATGCTGATTTATCAATTGTTACTGCCAAAGATGATGAAGGGCTTGAAATTATACGTCATTCAACGGCTCATCTATTGGCTCATGCCGTGAAACAATTATTTCCTTCTGCACAGGTCACTATTGGTCCTGTTATAGATAATGGCTTTTATTATGATTTTGCTTTTGATCGTCCGTTTGTGCCTGAAGACTTAAAGCTCATAGAAAAGAAAATGAAGTCGTTGTCATCAGCAAATATTGTGATTAATCGACAAGTCAAAACACGAAATGAAGCTGTCGCATTTTTTCAAGGTATTGGTGAGAAATACAAAGCCGAAATTATTGAGTCCATCCCCGAAGATCAAAATATTTCTCTTTATCAGCAAGATGATTTTGTAGATTTGTGTCGTGGACCTCATGTGCCGTCAACAGGTAAATTAAAAGTATTTAAATTAACCAAGGTTGCTGGTGCTTACTGGCGTGGTGATTCAAATAATGCAATGCTGCAACGAATTTATGGAACGGCATTTGCGGATAAAAAATCTTTAAAACTTTATTTGGATCGGTTGGCAGAAGCTGAAAAAAGAGATCACCGTAAACTGGCCAAGCAACTGGATTTGTTTCATATGCAAGATGAAGCCGCTGGCATGGTTTTTTGGCATGCCAATGGTTGGGCTGTTTACCAGGTAATTGAGCAATATATCAGAAAAGTTCTTAATCAGTATGATTATCAAGAAATACATACGCCACAAATAGTTGATCGATCATTGTGGGAGAAATCAGGGCATTGGGATAAATTTCATGAAGAAATTTTTACCACGCATTCTGAAAGCAGAGATTATGCAGTAAAGCCGATGAATTGCCCGTGCCACATACAGGTGTACAATCAGGGCTTAAAAAGTTACCGAGATTTACCTTTAAAATTAGCTGAATTTGGTTCGTGTCATCGAAATGAGCCGTCAGGTACCTTGCATGGGTTAATGAGGGTTAGAAATTTTGTGCAGGACGATGCTCATATTTTTTGTACGGAAGAGCAAATCCAGTCTGAAGTTTCAGTGTTTATTGATCTGCTTTACAAGGTTTATGCCGATTTTGGTTTTACCTCAATCATTATTAAATTGTCTACTCGTCCTGAAAGGCGAGTGGGTAGCGATGAAGTGTGGGATAAATCTGAAAAAGCTTTGCAGGATGCTTTGGATTATAAAAATCTTGCTTGGGATTTACAGCCTGGGGAAGGCGCATTTTATGGGCCTAAAATTGAATTTTCATTAAAAGATTGTCTCGATAGGGTGTGGCAATGTGGCACAATTCAGGTTGATTTTTCTATGCCAGAGCGTCTGGATGCAAATTATGTGGCAGAAGATAATAGCCGAAAAACACCTGTGATGTTGCATCGTGCAATATTAGGTTCGATCGAGCGTTTTATTGGGATTTTAACGGAGCACCATGCTGGGCATTTTCCTGTTTGGCTGGCTCCAGTTCAAGTTGTATTTATGTCGATTTCTGAAAAACACAATGATTATTGTAAAAATCAAGCTGATATTTTAAAGCAAAAAGGTTATAGGATTGTGTTGGATTTAAGAAATGAAAAAATTGGTTTTAAAATTCGTGAGCAAACATTGAAAAAAATACCTTATTTGTTGATTGTAGGAGATAAGGAGATAGAAAAGGCGGAAGTTACTGTGAGAAAAACAGATGGTGAAAATATTGGTAGTATGAGTATTAAATCTCTTGAGCAGTTGCTGAATGATCATCCTTTGCAAAATAGAAAATAGTTTTTTTGTTTTTTAGGGGTAATTTTTCTTATTAGGGCTATAATCCTAGGATAATCACAGATGGATGTTTGCCTTGTTATTCCAAAAAAGGTAAACTGCGCTTAATTATGTAAAACTGAATTGGTGAATATAATGATGGTTATCCACTTATAGTTTTACGAGACTGGAGGAAGAAACAATCGCAAAGAAAGAAGCATGCAGAAATGGTGAAATTACATCTCCAAATGTAAGGGTCATTGATGCAGAAGGAAATCAAGCTGGCATTATGGAAATTGCTGATGCTTTAAAAGTTGCCGTAGAAGCAGGACTTGACCTGGTTGAGATTGCACCTAATGGGCAACCGCCTGTTTGTCGTGTAATGGATTTCGGAAAATTCAAGTTTGAACAGAATAAAAAGCAGCATGCGGCGAAGAAAAAGCAAAAACAAATCCAGATAAAAGAAATCAAGTTTCGTCCAGGAACGGATGAAGGAGACTATCAGGTAAAACTACGCAACCTGACTCGTTTCCTAAATCATGGGGATAAAGCAAAAATAACTGTAAGATTTAGAGGCCGGGAAATGGCTCACCGAGAATTAGGAATGCAAATGCTCAAGCGTATTGAAAAAGAGCTGTTTGAACTAGCAACGGTGGAGCAATATCCAAAAATGGAAGGTCGTCAAATGGTTATGATGTTAGCTCCTCGAAAATAAATGGCAAGTAAGCATAATTGCGTTAATAGTGTTATTGCGCTCAATATTATCGTTTACATTAATCAAACAATGCGGAGTATTAAAAAATGCCAAAATTAAAAACTAATCGAGGTGCTGCAAAACGTTTCAAGCGCACTTCAAATGGAAATTTTAAACGATCTCAATCCCATCGACGTCATATATTGACTAAGAAAAGCACAAAAAGAAAACGTCATCTTAGATCACCATCCGTGATCCATTCAAATGATGTTCAAAGTGTTAAAAAGTTATTACCCCATAGTTAATAGTTAAGGATTGAATTATGCCAAGAGTAAAAAGAGGCGTTACAGCACATGCTCGCCATAAAAAAGTATTAAAAGCTGCTAAAGGTTATTATGGTGCGCGTCGCAAAGTTTACCGAGTAGCCAAGCAAGCCGTTATTAAAGCTGGGCAATATGCTTATCGTGATAGAAAACAACGTAAAAGACAATTTAGGCAATTATGGATCACCCGTATCAATGCTGCAGCAAGAGATAATGGGTTATCTTATAGTCGATTAATTAATGGTCTTAAATTGGCATCAATTGAGATTGATCGAAAAGTACTGGCCGATATTGCTGTTTTTGATAAAGATGGTTTTAGTCAGCTTGTAGAGTCTGCAAAAACTGCCTTAGCAAATTAATTTACTGGATAGTTTTTTATTTTATAGCTAACTATTCTGCTTTTGTGGTGTGAATAGTTGCTATATTTTTGTCATAACTTGAAAGTACAAACTATACTTAGAAGTTGAAGAGCATATTCTCTTGCTTGATCTTTAAAATCTATTCTCGGTTAGCTGATTTTTTGACCGTAATTTCCCCTTTTTTGAGATTGATTATTAAGTTCAGTTTAAAGAGATAATTTTTGATAAAATGTATTGCTACAGGCTTGATTTTATTGTGAAAATCACGCACTCTACTTCTTCTAAAGAAAATCAACTTTTCAGAGATTTGAGATTAAATCTTTGGTGTTAATGCATTAAGGGGATAATAAATGGCATTGACTAAAGCACTTATGGCTGAAAAGCTTTTTGAAGAACTTGGGCTCAATAAACGCGAAGCCAAAGAAATGGTTGAGTTGTTTTTTGAAGAAGTGCGTTCTGCGCTGGAAAATGGTGAATCAGTTAAGCTGTCTGGATTTGGTAATTTTGATTTAAGGGATAAAAGTACACGCCCTGGAAGAAACCCAAAGACTGGAGAGGAAATTCCGATTACAGCAAGGCGCGTTGTAACCTTTAAGCCTGGGCAAAAATTAAAAGCACGAGTAGAAGCCTATGCTGGAACCAACACATAATATTGAATTACCGCCCATTCCTGCCAAGAGATATTTCACCATTGGTGAAGTTGGCGAGCTTTGCGGTGTTAAACCCCATGTATTGAGGTACTGGGAGCAAGAGTTTTCACAGTTAAAGCCTGTGAAAAGACGAGGTAATCGCCGTTATTACCAACGTCATGATGTCATGATGATTCGTCAAATTCGAAGTTTATTGTATGAACAAGGCTTTACTATTGGTGGCGCAAGACAAAAGCTGGAAGGTGATGGCGAAGCTGAGGATACTAAGAAGAATCACTCAGTGATACAGCAAATGAGAATTGAATTAGAAGAAATAGCTCAGTTGCTTAAGCGTTAATACACCAAGAAATATCGTAAATCGGGGCGTAGCGCAGCCTGGTAGCGCACATGCATGGGGTGCATGGGGTCGGAGGTTCGAATCCTCTCGCCCCGACCAAATATTTCTTTTTCTCTAAGGTAACGCGCAATAAATAAACTACCCATATTGCGCAGAAATTTTGTTTGTCTTTTTTGTTATAAAAATAGGCGTGTAGTCGTTCTACATAACTATTTTTGTGGCAAAAAAGACAGACAAAAGAGCAAGTAAGATGGGTAGTTTATTTGTTGCGAGTTGCCTAAGCTCAGGAACGAGCACAAAGTAATTTCCCTTTCTTGATTCATCTTCACTTTACCTGTAAATGATTTTCAACCATAAAAGCATCAGAATAGATGCAGGAATGGCTATTTCTACACTTCTGTTCAATCAGATCATTAGAATTTGAAAAAAATATGAACCAATAACGGGAAGTTATTTCGAGTCTGTTCCTTACCAAAAAACTTCATTGTCTATTGTTGTGTTTGATGGAGATATTGATTTTTGTTGATTGTTATCAATGATTATTCGTGCGGACTTTTTTGTTTCATTGGGTGCTTTTTTCTTTGGTACATATTCTATTCTAAAGGTTTCAAAGGTAGACTTAGATCCACCTGATGAAGCTAATAAACCTGTTTTTTTATCTATCCGTACAGTCACCATTTTTTCGGGTTGTTTTAATGGAGAATGAGGTGTATTTTTTAACGCATTTTTCATAAAATCCATCCACATGGGTAAGGCTGCTTTACCACCTGTTTCTCGGTTTCCCAGTGGGGTTGTTTCATCAAATCCAATCCAGCATATCGCAACTAATGATGGATGAAATCCATTGAACCAAGCATCTTTTTGGTCATTGGTTGTTCCTGTTTTTCCTGCAAGATCTTTTCGCCCTAGTTTTTTAGCACGCCTGCCAGTTCCATATCGTATAACGTCTCTGAGTATTGAGTTAATAATGAAGTTATTTTGTGGTGTAATTATCTGTTGAGCATAGACTGGTGTTGATTTTTCTTTCTGAATATCTTTATTTGTTAACTCTATTGTCTCATCAGTAAGGTTATTTTTCTCGGCTTCGGCTAAACATTCATCCTTGCAAACAGTGATTGGATTAGCCGTGTAAATGATTTGATTGAGTTCATTTTCAATTGTTTTTATAAAGTAGTGCTCTATTTTGTAACCACCATTAGCGAAGCTAGAATAGGCAACGGCTTGTTCAATGGGTTTGACTGTTCCACTGCCCAGAGAAAGAGATAGGTTTTTAGGTAATGATTGGTAGTCAAAGCCAAAGTGTGATGCATATTTTGCAGCATATCTTACTTTTATGTCTCTAAGAATTCGTATGGAAATTAGGTTTCTTGATTTGGCTAATCCTATTCTTAGGCGGGTTGGACCAAAAGATTTTCCACTGTAGTTTTCAGGTCGCCAAGTGCTTTCAAGTGATTTGTCACCAAAGACGACTGGTGCATCATTGATGAGTGTTGCTGGCGTATAGCCTTTTTCAAGTGCCGCAGAATAGATGAATGGTTTAAAGCCAGAGCCAGGTTGTCTCTGAGCCTGAGTGACTCTGTTGTATTTGCTTTGGTAAAAATTAAAGCCTCCTGTCAAAGCAGATATGGCGCCATTATTTGGCTTAAGTGCAACAATGGCTCCTTCAATTTGAGGGATTTGTGTTAATTTCCATTGATTTTTATCATCTGGTTTTATACGGATAATATCTCCTATCTTTAAAATGTCAGTTGCTTTTTTGGGTTTGGGTCCACGTTTATTAGGTGTTATATATTGACGCGCCCAAGCTATTGAATCCCAATTAAGATTGACTATTTCGTCATTTTTTAACTGAATTTGAATGGCTTTATCTTTAATGGATATGACATAAGCAGGTTTGAGTTGTTTGATGTCAGGTATGTGTTTTAATATGTTGTGTATATTTACGATAGATGTGTCTTCAATAAGGATATTTTTTTCAGCTCCGCGATAGCCATGACGTTCATCATATTGTAATAATGCTTGTTGAAGTGCATTGTTTGCATATTGTTGATGATCGCTACTGATTGTTGTTGTTACTTTATAGCCTTGTGTATAGGCTGTTTTGCCAAATTTTTCTAACATATAAGAACGAACCATTTCTGCAATGTAGGGTGCTTCAATATCAGGTTTGGTGGTATGTATTGATGCCGTTACAGGAGCTTTTTTTGCCTTGATAAATTCAGTGTTAGTGATGAATTCCAATTTTAGCATTCGTTCTAGGACATAATTACGACGAATAATCGCTCTTTTAGCATTGGTGACAGGGTTGTATGCCGAGGGCGCTTTGGGTAGACCTGCCAGCATTGCAAGTTGAGCTAGGTTAAGTTGTTTGAGAGGTTTGCCATAATAAACTTGTGCCGCTGAACCAATGCCATAAGCACGATGTCCCAAAAATATTTTGTTCAAGTAGAGTTGTAGAATAGTTTCTTTGCTGAGTTTTTGTTCAATTTTTATGGATAAAAATATTTCTTTTATTTTTCGAGATATTGTTTTTTTTCGAGTTAAGAAAAAATTTCTGGCTACCTGCATGGTGATTGTACTTCCACCTTGTTTTTTCTTTCCTGTGATGGCGTATTTTACGGCTGCTCGAATGAGTCCTTTAGGGTCAACGCCTATATGGCTATAAAAATTTTCATCTTCTGAGGCAATCACAGCTTGAATGATTTGCTTAGGAATATCCTTGATTTCGACGGGAATTCGATGTTTTTCACCAAATTCAGCAATCAATTTTCCGTCTTCTGCCAATACTTGAAGAGGAACTTGGTAATGTATATTGGATAAAATATCAATCGAAGGTAATTTGGGCGTGAGTGTGTAGTAGGCAGTGACAACGATAGTGACTCCAGCCAGAGTGCCTATTAAAAGTGAATAAAATAAAAATTTTAAAAGAAATTTCATAGGAGTGATGCGATACCTTTTAATAAAGCTGAGTTTTCAGGGATTATACAAAGCCACAAATAATTATCATAGTGTTTCAAAGTTTTTTGTGAGGATAAATAAAATTATTTAACTATTTTGTTAATAAATTAGCCAATTGATAGAAACTAACTATACTTTCAAAAAGCAGAGAAATATTTATTTTTCTAGAATAATTACCTATCAAATTGATAATACTTTGAGTTAAATGGTGTCGTCACAAAATAACTTAACTTAGTTTATAGGTGATAGAAATTACTTAGGGATGATTGCTCATCCCTTAATGAGAGTTTTTTATTATTGAGGTATCAAATGCTGTTTGGCACTAAAAAGAAACCTTTGCTCGGAATAGATATTAGTTCCACATCAGTCAAAGTGATTGAGCTATCAAGACAAGGTCATAAATATCGTGTAGATGGTTATGCCTCAGAGCCATTACCACCGAATGCCGTTGTGGAAAATAATATTGCTGATGTTGATGTGGTGGGAGATGCTCTGAAACGAGGACTTAAACGTTCAGGCACAAAGCTTAAGCAAGCCGCAGTAGCTGTTTCTGGTTCTGCGGTAATCACCAAAGTGATTACCATGGCATCGGATCTGAATGATGAAGATATGGAGGGGCAGATTCACCTAGAAGCCGACCAATATATTCCATATCCTTTGGAAGAAGTTAATCTGGATTTTGAAGTTATTGGTATTTCAGATAGAGGATCAGAGTTGGTTGATGTGTTGTTGGCAGCTTCTCGAAGAGAAAATGTGGATGATCGTGTTTTAACATTATCTTATGCAGGACTCGAAACAAAAATTGTAGATGTTGAAGCCTATGCGTTGGAAAATGCATTTTTGTTATTGGAAGCTCAAATTCCCAACACAGGACCAAATCAAATTGTTGCTGTTGCAGATATTGGTGCAACCACAACGACATTAACAATTTTCCAAAATAAAAGAATTATTTATACTCGTGAACAAGCTTTTGGCGGTAAACAATTGACAGAGGAAATTCAACGAAGATATGGATTGTCTTATGACGAGGCAGATTCTGCAAAAATGAGAGGAGGCTTGCCTGATGATTATGTTCCTGAAGTTTTGCAGCCTTTCCGAGAGGCCATTGCTCAACAAGTTAATCGATCGCTACAGTTCTTTTTTTCGGCGAGTCCCCACAGTGCTGTAGATCATATTGTTTTGGCGGGAGGGAGTGCCGCTATTCATGGAACCGATGAGTTGGTTGAACAAAAAGTTGGTTCAGATGTAACGGTTGCTAATCCTTTTATCAATATGACTCTTTCTGCAAGAGTGAAACCTCAAAATTTAAGCAATGATGCTCCAGGATTAATGATTGCATGTGGTTTGGCGTTAAGGAGTTTTGATTAAAATGGCTAGAATTAATTTATTGCCCTGGCGCGATGATCTACGCAAACAAAAACAGAAAAATTTTATCGTCGCAATGATGGCTTCATTAGGTGTCGTTGCTTTTGTTATGTTTAATGTTCATGGTTTTTATGAAAGTAATATCAGTACGCAAAAACAGCGTAATAATTATCTTTTAAATGAAATCAGTATCATGAACAAGAAAATCAAGGAAATAAAAGAGTTAGATACAACGCGTGAGAAACTTAAGCGCAGAATGGGAAAAATACAGCAATTGGAAGGCAGTCGAACAGTTATTGTCCACATATTTGATGAACTACCCAAAGTAATTCCTGAAGGTGTGTATTTAGAAACACTGTCACGTATTGGTAGTCAACTTACTATTAGTGGTATTGCTGATTCAGAAGGTCGTGTTTCAAATTTTATGAGGAGCTTAGAAGCTTCAGACTGGTTGAGTGATCCAAGATTAACCAATATTGAAACAATGTATGATAATAATGAGCAAGACAGTAAAGTGAAAAAGTTCACATTGTCATTCAGAGTTGTTACCGCCAATAAAAAAGAGGAGGACGACTCATGAGTTTTGTTGATGACTTAAATAATCTCGATATGGAGAATGTGGGTAGTTGGCCACTACCCGCAAAACTTATTGCCATTATTTTTATGAGTGCTGCATTGGCAGGAACATGGTATATGCTTGATACTCAGGATCAAATGGCAGAGCTTGAGAAGGTTGAACAAGAAGAAAGAAGGCATCGGCAGATGTTTGAGGGAAAACAAAAGCGGGTGGTTAATCTTGATTTGCTTAAACAACAACTCAAAGACATGGAAGAAACCTTTCAAGCAATGCGACGACAATTACCGAATAAAACAGAAGTGGATCGTTTATTAGATGACGTGTCCCAGACCGTTTTGGCCAGTGGGCTTGAGCAAGAGCAATTTCAGCCACAAAAAGAAATATTAAAAGATGATTATGCCGAATTACCCATTCGTTTGAAAATTTTTGGGCAGTACCATGAAATGGGGGATTTCGTCAGTGGGGTAGCTGCTTTGCCTCGTATTGTGACGGTGAATAATTTTTCTATTGTCAAAAAAGTCAAAGGTGAAAAAAATCAAAATAAAAAAGAAGATGTGTCATCTTTATTGATGACAACCACCGTGACGACCTATCGTTACCTTGATGAGGAGGAAGAATGATGGGAAGGATAAATATTAAAATAGCTCAATTATTTTTTATGTGTGGTTTTGTTGCCTTTTTAAGTGGATGTGGTGGGAATGAGTTAGATGATTTAAAAGAATATGTTGCCGAAGTAAAATCAAGAAAGCAAACTTCATTAGAGCAATTGCCTGAAATTAGACCTTCCGAAACTTTTTTGTACTCATCGAATGAACGACGTGATCCTTTTGTTGCCAGTGTACAAACAGAAGATACTGAAATTATTGATGAAAATGGGCCACACCCAGATTTTAAACGGCGTAAACAAGAATTGGAATCCTATAGTTTAGACAGTTTAAGAATGGTAGGTACAATGAGGCTTTCTAATATTATGTGGGCATTGATTAAAGCTCCAGGAGGAACGGTGCACCGAGTTCATGTGGATAATTACATGGGGCAAAATCATGGGCAAATCATCAGCATTAATGAAAATCAGATCGATTTGGTTGAGATTATTCCCAATGGATATGGTGGATGGAAAGAAAATCAATCTCAATTGGTTTTGTCGGAATAAAATAAAATTATCAAACTAATCATAAGATTCTCCGCAGAGTTAAAACTAATAATCTATAATTAGTGTTAGTTTATCTGTTTGAGAATACTGTTGGTCGTATACTTGTTGAAAATAAGAATAATAAAGCGTTATTTTGTTTAAAAATGACAATTACTGAATTTAAAAATTTTAATAACAAATTTTAATAACCCTAAAGGGAGAATAATAAAATGGTTAGAGAGTTGATCTTGCAGCGTCAATCACGCCAGCAAATAATGCAACAATATGGAAAACAAGTCTTGGGTTTTATGGGGTTAGTGGTCATTTTGTGTCTTGGTATTCAGCAAAAAGTTTTGGCAGAAGCCACTTTATCAGATATCAGTTTTTCACAGTTGCCAGGAGATAAAGTTCAATTGACCATGAAGTTATCAGAAGGCGTTACAGCTCCTGAAGCTTTCACTACCAATAATCCTGCTAATATATCCATTGATTTTAGGGGCGTGGCTAATGGAGTGAGTAATCGATCTCAGTCAATTGGTATTGGGGCAGTCAAGAATGTGACCGCCATAGAAGCTGGGGGGCGTACTAGGGTTGTTGTCAAATTAACTTCAATGGTGCCATACGATCTAACCACAGAAGGTAATGATGTTATTTTGACTCTGGGTAGTGTTGCTTCTTCTAAAGTCAGCAGTACGTCTAATCTTGTTACTTCAGGTGCTCGAGGGTTAAGTAATATTGATTTCCGTCGTGGCGAGGGTGGTGAAGGTCGTGTAGTTGTTACTTTATCTGACCCATCAACAGTTGTTGATATTAAAGAAAGAAATGGCAATGTAGTTGTCATGTTCATGAATACTGAATTACCTAATGAATTATCCAGAAGATTGGATGTTACTGACTTTTCTACTCCTGTCACTATTGTTGACGCTATCTCAGATGGTCGGAATGCCATGTTAAAGATTTCTGCAGTGGGTGAGTACGAGCATATAGCGTACCAGGCAGATGATACTTTTATCATTGAATTTAAAGCCATGACCAAAGAAGAGCAGGAAGCCATTAAGAAAAGTAAATTTAAATATACGGGTGAACGTTTATCTTTAAACTTTCAGGAAATTGAAGTCAGAGCTGTTTTACAATTATTAGCTGAGTTTACTAATTTAAATATGGTAACCAGTGATACGGTTGGTGGTAGTTTAACTTTAAGATTAAACAATGTTCCTTGGGATCAAGCATTGGATTTAATTTTGAAAACCAAAGGTCTGTCCATGAGAAAGGATGGCATGGTAATTTTGGTTGCGCCGACAGAAGAATTGGCTTCCAGAGAAAAACTAGAGCTTGAGGCGACTAAGCAAATTGAAGAATTGGCTCCTTTGCGATCGCAATTGGTTCAGGTTAATTATGCCAAAGCAGAAGATTTAGCTGAATTGTTGAAATCTGCAGAAAACAGATTGTTGTCTCCTCGTGGTCAGGTGACCGTTGATGAAAGAACAAATACTTTATTGATTCAAGATACTGCCATTAAGTTGGATGAAATCAGAGAGCTGATTACAAAACTGGATATTCCTGTTAAACAAGTATTAATAGAAGCCAGAATTGTTATAGCAGATGATGATTTTGCGAAAGACTTGGGTGTTCGTTTTGGTTTGAGTGGTACCAATGCTAAACCAAATGACACAGGTAATGAAAATAGATTTGTTGTGGGTGGTGGCGTGAGTGATAATGGCGTGGCATTTAAAAGCAATCCACAAAGAGCTATCGGTGGTTTTAATGATCCAACTGACACCGATGCATCTGATGGACAGGATATTGTTCCTTTGATAGGCGACTCTTCTAAAGCTGAAACTTTACTTTTCAACTTGCCAGCAGGTTCTGCAACCAGTGGTGTCAACTTGTTATTTGGTAAACTCAATAGTCATTTACTCAGACTTGAACTAACTGCCATGCAAAGTGAAGGTCGTGGACAAATTGTTTCTTCTCCAAAAATTATTACTTCAGATCAAAAAGAAGCCATTATCAAGTCTGGTACTCAAATACCTTACCAAGAAGCATCGTCCAGTGGTGCAACAACTACTTCATTTAAAGATGCTGTGTTAGAGCTTTCTGTTAAGCCTCATATCACTCCAGATGATCGTATTGTCATGGAATTAAAAATCCATAAAGATGCAGTGGGTGATATTGTTGGCAACATTCCATCAATCGATACCGATCAATTGACTACAGAGGTTTTGGTTGATAATGGTGAAACGGTTGTGTTGGGTGGTGTTTATACTCAGGAAAAAAGGGTTAAGAAAACGAAAGTTCCATTTTTCGGTGACTTGCCTTACATAGGTGCTTTGTTCAGACAAGAGCAAAATACAAAAACCAACAAAGAATTGTTGATTTTTGTCACACCTAGAATCTTGAAAGATAATTTAGGTCTTAACTAAGATTAAAGGCTTGCAAGCGTTGCAATTATCTGGCAATAATGCCCGTCATGGTTAACATGTCGGGCAATCTTTTTTTAGTCGGTCCAATGGGGTCAGGAAAAACGACAATCGGTCGTCAGCTTTCTATTGCGTTGGGAAAATCATTTTACGACAGCGATAAAGAAATCGAGTCTCAAACGGGCGCATCTGTTTCACTCATCTTTGATTTGGAGAAAGAAGAAGGATTCAGAAAACGCGAACAAAAAATGATCGTTAAATTGACCGAACTTCCTAATATTGTATTAGCAACTGGAGGGGGCGTCGTTATCAATGAAACCAATCGGCAGCTACTGACAAAAAATGGTGTTGTCATTTATCTGTACTGTCCAGTCGATCAACAATTAAAAAGAACGGAAAAAGATAAAACTCGCCCGTTATTACAAACTCCCAATCCTGAAGAAAAATTAATTCAGCTTTTCAAAGAAAGAGACCCACTTTATCGTAGTGTAGCGGATATTGTTGTTGAAACAGGTCAGGGGAAAGTTAGACTATTGGTTGAAAAAATACTAAAAAAATATAATGAATATTGTGGTAATGGTTAAGGTTTAGATAGCATGATTGAAAAACTACAGGTCGAATTAGGTGATAGAACTTATCCCATTTTTATTGGTTCTGATATTCTTCATCAATCTCAAAATTTTGTCCCCTATATAAAATCTAAACAAGTGCTTATTGTAAGCAATGTGACTGTTGCACCGTTGTATCTTGATAATATCAAATCGGTATTAACAGATTTCCAATGTCATGAAGTGATTTTGCCAGATGGTGAAGCGTATAAAACACTGGAAATATTGAATCTGGTTTTTGATTCATTATTACAAAATAGATTAAACAGGCAAGTGACGGTTGTTGCGTTAGGCGGTGGTGTGATTGGCGATATGGCAGGGTTTGCTGCGGCATGTTACCAACGAGGAGTTCCATTTATACAAGTTCCCACTACATTATTGTCTCAGGTTGACTCTTCTGTTGGTGGTAAAACAGGTGTTAATCATGCTCTAGGTAAAAATATGATTGGTGCTTTTTATCAGCCACAATGTGTGGTTATTGATACCAATACGTTGAATACCTTAGATGACCGGCAGTTATCGGCTGGCATTGCCGAAGTGATAAAATATGGTTTAATTAATGACCTGGAATTTTTTGTATGGCTGGAAAATAATATGCAGTCATTGTTAAATCGAAACCCAGAAAGTCTTCGTTATGCCATCAAAGCATCGTGTCAAAATAAAGCCAATGTGGTTGCAGAAGATGAAAAAGAAGCGGGTGTTAGGGCTTTATTGAATTTGGGTCATACATTTGGCCATGCGATAGAAACCAATGAAGGTTATGGGACTTGGTTGCATGGTGAGGCTGTTTCTATTGGTTTGTTGATGGCTGCAATTCTATCTTATAAACAGGGATGGATCACTGAAGATGACAAGAACCGAGTTCAGCAATGTTTAGCATCTGCAAATCTACCCTATAAAATACCTGAAAAAATGAATGCAGATGATTTTATTAAACTAATGTCTGTTGATAAAAAAGTGAAGGATGGAGTCATCAGGCTGGTATTAATGAAATCCATTGGCGAATCCTTCGTGACTTCTGAATACGATCATTCATTATTAATTGAAACACTGAACGGTGTCTAAACTAATTCAAAATCCTCCCTATATGCAACAAATGGGACTCAAAAGAGCGCCTTTTGCGGATTCTTCTGAGGGGCTATTTTATTTTCCTGAACCAACCTATAAGCAATGCATTGATCTATTGAATCTCACCGTGTCATTTACTGAAAAAATTTCAGTGGTGATTGGTGAAAATCAAAGTGGTAAAACAACCCTGATGAATGCTTTTCTTCAACAAAGTATCGATTCATGGCGTATCTGCTATTTTTCTGCAAGCAGTGAATTGCAACCCGTAGAAATTCTACAGCAAATTATCAAACAGTTTGAGTTAGTGATCCATCAAGCCGATGCAATACAAGTTATCAAGCAACTACAGAATAAACTCATTTCATTGTCTCAAACCAATCAAATACCCGTATTAATCATTGATAACGCTCATTTATTGTCGGTTGAAAATATTAAAAGAATTTTGGCTTTGTATGAGTTTGTTGATGAAAAGTCAAAAATACATCGGTTATTAAAAATAGTATTTTTTGGTGATACCTCACTAAAGCACAATTTAGCCGCCAAAGATATTCCTTATATGAATAGACAAGCGATTCACTGGATGAAAATGCCAACTATCTCCCCAGAGTTTATTTTTGACTACATTCATTATCGAATTAATGTCTCTGGTGGAGTGATTGATGAGTCTATTTATGATCAGCAACATATCAAACAAATTTATCAAGAGTCTCAAGGGCATCCAGGTATTATCAACGAGCAAGCTCATAAAGTATTGATGACCAAAAAGAGTTGGTTTTCGGGTCTGTTCTCTTCCAAAGAAAAGTTCGTGGCACTGTTACAAATTATTGGCAGTGTGCTTGGTATTATTGGACTGATTGCTGTATTGGTATTTCAAGATGAGATTAATCAATTTATTCAAGGTAGTGAAGAAGTTAGCCCTACTGTTAATAACAATAAGACAACAAAATTAAAAATAATTGAAAAGCCATTTCCCGAAAAAAAAATCATTAAAACAATTGGAACGAGTGAAAAATTAGAAGTTGAAGTATTAAAAAAAATTCCACAAGAGAAAAACTTGAGTAGTAACAAGCAACAAGAAAAAATAAAAGATAAAACAATTGCTCCCATTAAAAAAATAACACCTAAAGTGGTAGCATTAACGGTAAAGACGTCAAAAAAGCAAAAAATTAGTTTGTCCTGGAAAGATCATCAACGATGGTTGTTGCAGCAACCTGATATATTTTTCACTTTGCAATTGGTTGGAGTACATGAGGAATCTTCAATTTATAAGTTTGCAAAAGATTATAAAATTGATCAGGATGAATTGCTTTATTTTCATACCAAACGTAATGGAATTGATTGGTTTTCAATGTTGTATGGTGTGTATCCTGATAAAAAGATGGCTGAAAAAAAGATGAAAGAATTGACGACACAATTACAAGGTTTTCAGCCTTGGGTGAGAGACTTGGGATCGGTTAAGGCAGAAATTCAAAAGAATAATTAAGGTAAGGGGAAGCAAAATAAATAAATGTCCAAATTGCGCAGGATTTTTGTTCGCCTTTGAGGCGCAAAAATAGGCGTATAGTCGAACTACACAACTATTTTTGCAACAAAAAAGGTGGACAAAAAAACAAGCAAGCTGGATGTTTATTTATTGCA
>JABHHM010000482.1 GCA_018671575.1 Methylococcales bacterium
ATGTATTTAATATTGTTTCAATTGTCTAATTGATGTAATTTCACATAAATATTCAATGTAGCATTCTGATTAGCAATGGAAAATAGATTAAAAAATGGTTCATAAAATACACATTATTTTTGTTTTATTGTTATTGTCTTTTGGTGTCAATGCCAGCCAGATAAAATTTTATGGCGTTATTCAGGGTGAATACAGCGTCACTGATAGTTTTGGCGGGTCTTCGGTGCAATCTGTTGATGATGATAGTGCAAATAGTGGAATTGGCCAGCTTGGCTTTAAATTCACAGAAAAAATAAATCAATACCTTTCTTCCAATGCTGTTCTCGAATTTAGAACGGATCCTGTCAATAATGCGGGTGCTTCTACTAATCGGCAAGGTTATGTTGAGCTGGATCACAAAAAATTAGGTGCCATTGCAATTGGTCGTTTTCATTCAATCTATAAATGGACTGGCGGTATTCAAATTGATCCATTAATGGGGACTGCATTACAGGCTAGAACAAATGGTGGTATGTCAGGTGGAGCAGGATTGCTTGGCCATATCGGTTATGTTTCAAATTCAATACGATATATTTCTCCATCATTTAATAATTTTAAGTTGAGTTTGCTGTGGATGCCTGATGAAAGAAATCAAAATAGCATTTCAACTGCAGGAAATGATAAGGAAAATGATTACGCACTGGCTTTTTCTTTTGAAAAAGGACCATTAAATGCTTGGTTTGTACATGGCAGAGATAAGCGTTCAGGTAATGTTCCTTCTGAAATGGCATCAAAAATAGGCTTACAATTGGCATTAAATCAACATAAAGTATCATTTCAATATGAAGTCATCAGTAATTCATTCAATAATGCACAATTATTAAATAATTTTGCTGCAATAACAGACGTTAATGGTTCATCTGATCATGATGCAGAAATAGTTTATTTGGGGTATCAATATAAATTAAGGAATAATTTATTGGTTGCTCAATTAGGGAAAACAGATGTCGACGGTTTAAATGGAAATAATGTGGACTATCTGGCACTGGGCCTTATTCATCACATGAGCCGTAAAGTTAGAGTGCATTTTGGTTATATGAATAGCCAGTCCAGTATTAATGCTGATCGTGATGTTTGGGCAGTAGGACTTAGAAAAACATTTTAATTGAAACTAATTGAAATTAATTTATTGCTTTATATTAATGTTGTGGCTAGATTTACTAGCATAGAATCAAGATTTGTTAAATTGATGGTGTAATAACTTGTAAGAGTATTATGACTTTGCCTTGTTATTTGTTAACATGTCCTCTAAATTGAAGATGCATTGTGTATTTTGGATAATTTAAAATAAAAAACGGTTGTTTGGGAGATAAAGAATGAAAAGAAATATGATTAGTCTTGCAATTGGAGCAGTCTGTGTTGCGACACCAATTGTTGAGGCAATGGCAGACAGTGTTAAATTATATGGAAGATTACAAGGCGAATACACGGTTGTTGATACCGATAATTCATCTTCTATTCAAGGTGTTGGTGATAATGTCAATGGTGGTCAATGGGGTTTGTTGGGTTTTAAAGCCGTTGAGAAATTATCTGCAAAAACAGATGCAATTGCAGTCTTAGAATTTATTATCAATCCTGATGATAATAAAGGTGCGGCAACTAATCGACAAGGTTTTGTTGGGCTTAAAAATAAAGATTTTGGTTCATTAGCAATAGGTCGCTTTCATTCTCCTTACAAAACAACGGGTGGTGTCAAAATTGATCCTTTTAACGCTTCCGCATTACAAGCTCGTGGTGCTGGTGGTATGGCAGGTGCTGTTGGCTTGATGGGGACTTTTGGTTATATCAGCAATACGATTTATTATAAATCACCTCAGTTGGGTAATATGAATTTAACATTTGCAATTATCCCTGAAGAAAGAAATAGTTCATCCGACACGGGTGATGCAACTAATGACTATGCGACAGCTATCAACTATAAGGCAGGTCCTTTAAAACTATGGATGGCGAGTGCGATCAATAATAGAGCTGTTTCATCGGGTAGTACTGTCAATGAGTCAGCTATTAAAGTGGGTGGTCAGTATACAATGGGTGGTCACAAAGTTGCTTTGCAAATAGCCAAACTATCCAATGCTGTTGTCTCGCCAACTAATGGAACTCCGTTTGCTGAAGGTAGCGGTAATGGAAGTACTACTGGTTCTAGTGGTGGCACTAATTATTCAGCCATTCTTGATACGTCAGGTAATCCTGCAAAAGGTAAAATTTGGTTCTTAGGTTATCAATATAAAATGGGAAATAATACACTTGTTGCACAAATGGGTAAAACAGATACCAGTTCTGCAACAGGTAATGATACCGATTATTTCGCTGTTGGTTTATTGCATAATTTTAGTAAAAGAACTCGACTTCATTTTGGTTATGCTGAATCAGATACCAATAAGTTGACTACTGTTAGTAATTCAAGAGAAGTATTTTCAGTAGGATTGAGAAGAACTTTCTAAGTTCTGATTTAATAAGTGTTATAAAAAAAGGGGCAATTAATTGCCCCTTTTTTTATAATAAATTTTTATAGTTCTTTACCGAACAATTCATGCCTCCAACCTTTTAAAAGATTAAGATTTTTTTCACCCGAAATAAACTTTCTCAGTTGTTTTTTAGTGGCCAGAAGTGAGCTTGGTATTTTTTGATCAGCTGATATGTTTTGTATTTTTACAGCCATTTCATTCAATAACTCGGACTGACTTTCTGATAGTTTGAAGTTTTCAGTCATTGAATGGTCGTCACTATTTTCAAGTTTATTTACGTGGTCAATTATTTGAATAATTTCATTGCCATATTTTTTGACTAGATTTTCACTGAAGTGATTGATTTGTTTGAGTTGAGATTCGTTGTTGGGCATTTGTTGTGCAATGGCCAGTATCAAGTCATTTTTCAGAACCCATTTTCGGGGTAAATTCAGTTGTTTGGCTTTGTTTTCTCGCCACAATGACAAGTTTTTTATGGCAATATGATGTTTGCCTGACAGCCTGTTTGAGCCATGGATTTTTTTCCAGCTTTCAACCTCATTGGCTAGCAATCTATCCTTTGTAAATAGCTCATCTAAATCCTGTATTAACCACTCTAGTTTGTTTTTTTCATCTAATGATTGAGTTAAGGATTGGTATAGAGTGACTAAATGAGTTACATCAGCAATGGCATATTCTATTTGTTTTTGAGTGAGTGGTCTTTTATCCCATTGAGTTCTGCATTGGGATTTGTCTAATTCAATGTTACAAATTTTGTAAACTAAGTCAGCATAACCAATTTGTTCTCCAATTCCATCAAATGCGGCGGCCAGTTGCGTATCAAAAACAGGGAAAGGGATTTTATGATTTTTTTGAAACAGGATTTCAATATCCTGAAATCCTGAGTGGAAGATTTTAGTGACATTTTTATCATAAATAATATCATTTAAAGCGGATAAATTGTCTATTTTTAAAGTGTCTATGCAAGCTGAATGTTTGCCATTGGAGACTTGAATTAGGCATAAAATTGGGTAATAGGTTTTCTCTCGAATAAATTCAGTATCAATGGCTAAAAAAGTGCTGCCTTTGATTAAGTGGCAGAAGTTTTTTAAATCTTTTGTTTTATCAATGAGCATTTGTTTTGTTTTGACCTCTATTGTTGCTTGATTTAGGAGTGTGTACGTTCCCTTGGTGCTTGCCATTTATTCAGTCATTCTAACAGCTTATCTATTTTTGCTTTACAAAAATTCTACTTTTTATATATCCTGAATATGAAACGATAAATGGAAAATTAAAAGTAGGTATTCAAATGGAAAAAATTTTAATAGTAGACGATTCGCCGACAGAATCTTACGTCATCAGTAAAATGTTAAAAGAATACGGTTATTCGGTTGTTGAAGCAGAAAATGGATATGATGGTATCAAGATAGCAAAACAAGAAAAACCTGATATTATTTTAATGGATGTGGTGATGCCAGGTATTAATGGTTATCAAACTACTCGACGATTAAACCGTGATCCAGATACGAAATATATTCCCGTTATTATAGTGACAACAAAAAATCAGCACAGTGATAAGGTTTGGGGACTAAGACAAGGCGCTCAAGATTATTTGACAAAAGCAGTGGTCAAATCAGATTTGATTGCCAGTATAAAAAATGCAATAGAGAATAATAGTTTGCATTAGGAACGAGCATGAAATAACTTATCATTCTTAATTTCATCTTCACTTCACCTTCAATATTGATGCATAAGGTTCGATAAATCTTATCTAAATCTTCAATCATAAAAGCTTAGAATAGAGTGACTGTTCCTACGTATAACGGGAAGTTATTTCATGCCCGTTTCTTAGGAAATAGTGTCTCTTTCAATCTACCCATATGTCATCATCAACTCCAATGGCGTCACGATATAAATTATAATCTGCATGAGTTAATATCTGTTTGGGATCAACAATAAGACCAAAATCTTTAAATATTTCGATAGATTTTAATTGCCAGCTACTGGAAGAATTTATTTTAACTCGACGAGGTAGTGGAGAATTATGATGAATGTGTTGGGCCATTTCTGGGCCGAATTCTTTGGCATTTCGAGTTTTCTGATTTTGGTTATATATTGGGTTGTTATCAGGAAGGTTTTTAAATATCCACAGATGAGGATTTTCACAGCCTAATATTAAATGGCAGTCGGCAAATTTCAAATACAATAATACCTGAGATAAATCAGTCAGTGGCTGTTGATTGAGCTGGTATTTTGGCAGTGGTTTTAAGCGAAGATATTGTCGAGCTTCTACGCCTAAAAATAATTTAGCATCAAAAACTATTTGTTGGTCATACAATCCCTTTAAAAATTTATACTGTGATTGCAAGCTGTCATCATGATGCTTAACATCTTTGTGTCGATGAGTGTGATCAATTAGTAAGTTGTAATACATCGACATTTCTGTCCAGCACAACCAACTTTTTACCTTCTTTATATCGGTTGAATTTATCGCTCTCCACCACTTGTTGTAATATTTGGTGTTTGCTGGAAAACGAACGTCACCTGTCAGATCAAATAGAAATTGCAACCATTGTTCTGGCATGTTTATCTTTTTATCTTTGGTTTTTTCTATCAAAGTCATGATTAATTTTTGACCAAATAAATGATTATTTTGATCCGTGCCTAGATGAATGCGTGGTTCTAATGATTCTTTTAAAATAGGGAAACTTTTTTTTGTCGTGGATTGTATGATGGCCTCTATGAAATAGTGATGTTTACATTGCAGAAAGTATTGGTTGAATGTAATGACTGGGATGGCAAGTTGTTCAGCAAAGCTGAATAGTTTGCAATGATTTTTCTTGGCACTTTCTGAAATATTATTAGGTCCATCTGAAGCAAATATTTGTACTCTATACTGATGCCATGTTTTCATGTTATCCAATAAATATTTTTCATCTAACGAGTTAAATTGATTTTGTATTGATTGGGCTAAAAATTTTATATCCTCAATATCTTCAAAGTATTTAAAAAATAATTGAACCAGCTTGTGAAGAGAGTTGATACTGAGTTGAGGTTGCTTACTGAAAATTTGTTGCAGAATGTCGTTAGTTATTGATTGTTTATCATTAAAATTGCTGTTTTGTAGCCATAAGTCCAATACGGCATGAATATCTTTAGGCGTATTGATCAGATCGATTAATGGCTGTTCTGCTAAAACGGCATCTGAAATAAATGTCATTCTCTGATGGGTCGCATTAGAGTTTTGGTTCAGTTGATTAATGAGTCTATTACATTGGGTCGATAAGTCTTGATAAAATAAAGTATTGGTCGATTTTCCTGTTAATTTAAAGCCTTTACTGAGTGAATTTTTAAGCATATTATTTAAGTATCGGAAAACAAAGTTTTTTAATAATAGGTGTTTTTTATTTTCACCATGAAGTGCATGAAGATATTGAAGTTTTTTCTTCATTGTCTTCATGTGCTTCATGGTAAAAAAATATACCATTCGCAGAGTATTTACCCTTATGGCATCATGTTCTGATTTATTTTGGTTGAAATATATTTTTAATATTATCGTAATCAACGGTTGCTGTTTTTTTCATGGTAAAGCGAATGTCAATTCGTCTATTCTTTCTTCTTTTTTCTTCGCTATCATCGGGAATAACAATGCGGCGCGTGGATGCGTAGCCACTGACTGAAAACATGGGTTTGCCGAGACTATTTTTAAGTTTTTTTAAATTTTCCCCAATGCTGAGTTCTTCCGACCAATATTCCCAAACAGAAATTGCTCGATAGACAGATAATCCCCAGTTTCCCATAAGTGAACTGGCTGGTCGGCTATCGGTATGACCTTCAATAAATATAGTGTCAATTTGTAGGTAACGCTGATCTTTTAATAAGGCGTTGTATAATGCATGGCCAATTTTCCCAACCCCTGCTCGTTGATTGGCAGGAATTTCATGGCTCATGGAATTAAAATATAGCTGGCTTTCAGGTATTCGCAGTACAGAATTGTTGTCCTCCACCCGTAAAAAAATGCCTTGTTCTTGTAAAGATCCTTTCATTTCATACAGCAAATTTCCACGTATTTGATTGAGACTGTTAAGACGAGACATCGCATGACTCACCTTTTTTTGAGTTTCAGACAATTCAATAACAAAATTGATTGAAGCTAAGATAAATATGACCAATAAGCCAGCCATAATATCCGAAAATGACATCCAGTATGAAGGTGGTTCATCAGTGGGAGGTGCAAGTCTGTGGTTATTTTTTAACATGAGTTTTACTTTCGATTTCATCAACAACATCGGCAATTGTTTTGATGGCAACAATTAATGTTTGAGAAAAATCTTTGGTTTGCTCGTTCCATTCATCGAATCGATCTTGTGTTTGTTTTTGTACTTGAGTTGAATATTGTTGTAATAAATGAGCTACTTGAGTTTCTAATTCAGTTAAGTGATTTTTGAGTCCTTGCATTAATATTGTTTGGTGCGTCACAATGTGATCAACACTTTTACTGGAATTAGAGCTTGCTTCATTCAATGTGACTGCCGTTTGCTTAAAATCATGACGTAAATCGTCAATAGTGATTAGCAGGTGATTCATTTCTTCTAATACATGTTTGTTTTCTTCAGAAAGATTCAGAGTGATATTTGATGCATGTGTCAGTGAATCAGCCAGTGTGTTATTGGCGTTGGAAACCAATGTTCCTTGTTGTTTAAGGTGCTCTGAGGATTGTTCGATATGTGTTGCGGCATTTAATAGGTGGTTTGATAATTGTTCTATCAGACAATGATTTTCTGTAAAGCCAGAAGATATATTGTCCCATTGGTCGATGATGTTTTTTACATGAGCATTGTTTTTTTCATACGAAAGATTGATAAATTCGGTCATTTTTTGCTGATGTTCAAAAATGTGCTCAATTTGTTGACTGAATAGTTGTTTCCTTTCGTTGTCATTGTTGCTGAACTGTTCAATTTGAATATTCATGTTGTTTGTCAAATGGGTATTTAATTCAACAGATTGTTCGATTGATTGACTGATTAATTGAGATTGTTCAGCTAGAAAGGCAGTTAATTGTTGGTCTAAGTCACTCAGTCTTGCGGTGTGAGTTTTATCATTCTGGGTGAATTGTTGATTCATTTCATGTTTTAAATGATCAATAAAATTTTGTAAAGTGGTTTTGAAATGTTCATTTTGTTCGGATTGTTCCGTTTTATATTGTGTTATTTGTTGATGAATTAAGTTTTGTTGTTGATTGTTCGATTGTTCGGTTTTGTCTAGTTGTTGATTGAGTTGTTCCAAAAATGATTGAAACTCTGTGCTAAATTGTTCGATAGCTTGGATGATGTGGTTGCCTGCCTGTTGCATTAAATCTCTTTGTTGGTCTGATTCTTTATTGATGCCTTCAATAAATTGTTCAATCAATGATGACAGTATTTTTTCTGAATTTTCAACCTGGTTATTGGTTACAGATTGTATGGCATGAGTCATTTCAGTCATGGCAGGTTTTAAAGCTGCATTCATTGATTCAGTGATTGCCTGAGTTATTAATGAGTTCATCTCATGACTCATTTCTGTGATGGCTTGTTTTAATTCTTTGCCGAGCGTGTTTCCAATGTCGCTTAAGTAATGTGTGGATAACTGGTTATGTTTTTCAATATTAAATAATAATTGATCTGTGCTGATGGTATCAAATAGTTGGTCAATTCTATTTTGTAGTTTTTCAATTCGTTGTTTTATTCTTGTTTCTGTGGTTTTTTCAATCCAGTTAAAAATGACGCTGGTGGTGACTCCCCATAAAGAGGTTAAAAAAGCAATCGATGCACTACCAATGAGTAATGCCAGTTCGGCTTTGGTTGTTTGAAAGTCAGCTCCAATTAAATTAACATTTGATAGGCCCAGTTGTAGTCCAGCAAAAGTACCGATGATACCAATTGCCGTTAATATGCCAGGAATTGATGCAATTAAGCGATTATCAGTTGAATTTTTGGCTAAAGAGGTCGTGTTGAAATAATAAGCTGCATCAACTGTTTTGATCAGTTTTATATTTTTCTGGTCAGGTGTTGCTTGTTCGATGAGTGTTTTGTCAAATTCTAGCCACAAATTACCGTATTCTGGATAAGTTTGAGCTTTGATTAAAAGCTGTGGTCGAAGTTGAGCGATGGTGTTGACTTGAATATTTTCCAGTAGACATTCATAAAAGTTGATGCATTTTATTGATTTTAAATAATTAACTAAAACATGTTTGAGTAGAAACCAGAAAAAAACCATGAGTAATAATGAAATAATTAATGCACTTAATCCATCAGTGGTAAAAAAATTACCTTCAATTAATGTATTAAATTCAGGCATTAATTTGGCAATATTTAACGAAAGAGGAGAAGAGGATAGGGCAGAATCATTCATTAAATAACTCATTTATTGTATTTATTAATTATTTTACTAAAATATGCAGTTATAGCGAGTTTGGTTTTTTATTCAATAAAATTTGTAATAGAAAACATATTACCTTAAAAAATAACACAGAATGATTTTATTTCTTATCTATTTATAGAGATATGCGAGATGAGGTGTTATCATTCTGTCATTGTGGGTTTTAAACTCATTTGTAATAAACCTAAACCTGATTTGAGCGTTTGTACGGTTAGCAAAATTTGTTTTAGGATAAAGGTTTCAATCTAAGGGCATTAAAAATGATAAAATACAAAAACATCAAAAATAATACATTATGCTTATCCGCTTTATGTATGTTAGCCATTCCAACCATTGTATCTGCTCATGGTAAACATGGTTATATCCTAGATAAGTCAGAAAAATCTATTGTGGTTTCGTCTTCAGGAGATTGCTGGCAAACGACTGGATGGAAATCTGGTGATGCACTGCCTGAGTGTGGTGGCAAAGTGCTGGATACGGATAATGATGGTGTTCCAGATAATCAGGATAAATGCCCAACAACACCTGTTAATGCTCCTGTGAATATCAGTGGCTGCCAGGTTGATTCTGATAGAGATGGTGTATTTGACCAGTTTGACCAATGTTTGAAGACTCCGCCTAATACTCGAGTCGCTCAAAATGGATGTGCATTGGTTGTTAATAATGATTCTGATAATGATGGCGTGATGAATCAAAATGATCGTTGTCCAACTACACCCGTAGGTGTCAGTGTTGACGCAACAGGTTGTAATAATGATAATGATGCTGATGGTGTTCTTAATCAGAATGATCAATGTCCCACAACAAAAACAGGTGTAACTGTTGATGCAACAGGCTGTAATGCTGATTGGGATAATGATGGTGTTAATAACAGTTATGATCGATGTGCTAATACACCTGCGAATACTCGTGTTAATAATGTGGGTTGTGCGTTAGAACGTAAATTGGTGCTTAAAGATGTTGAGTTTCCGACCAATTCTTCAGTATTAAACGCTCAATATAAAGCCATATTGGATTCAGTTTATAATCAGTTACAACCTTATATGAATGTTGTTAAAACAATTAAAGTTAAAGGTTTTACTGATAGTCGTGGGGCAGCAAAGTATAATCTGTATTTGTCAAAACGACGTGCAAAATCTGTTAAAGACTATTTGATTGGCAAAGGGATTCCAGCTAGTCTTATTCAGTCTTCGGGTTATGGTAAGGAAAACCCAATTGCAAATAATGACACATCAGTGGGTCGTGCTAAAAACCGACGTGTTGAAATTCATCTGGACTATAAATAAAGTCAGAACTGATAAAGTGGTTTTTTAAGCCATTTTATTTTTGAAGAAAGGAGCTGTTTTTAGCTCCTTTTTTTATTTGAGCATATCTATTTTTCATGGAATCATATTTTATTGGCTTGGATTTTGGCACGTCAGGTTGTCGTGCTGAAGTTATTAATCAAAATTTAGAATCATGTTACGTTAGTCGATATGATTTGCCTGCCTCTGTTGCTTCTCAAAATAAATCTGAACAAAACCCACTGGACTGGATAAAGTATCTTGAATTACTTTTTAATGATGTTTCTCAAAATATCACTACCAGTCAAATAAAAGCAATTGCAATTGATGGTACCTCGGCCACAACATTGTTGTGCTCAGGTAAGGGGGAGCCGTTAACTCCTGCTTTTATGTACAATGATAGTCGTTGTGCTAAAGAGGCTGAAATTATTCGTCAATTTGCACCCAATGATTCTATTGCGTCAACGGCAAACTCTAGTTTGGCAAAAACTCTCCATCATTATAATAATATTCAAAGTGAAAAATGTTTTGCTGTTCACCAGTCTGATTGGCTTACGGGTTATCTGTGCGGGCAATACAATATCAGTGATGAGCATAATTGTTTGAAGATGGGATATGATGTTGTTAATAAACAATGGCCAGATTGGATTAATAAACTGGGCTTTCCCGTGTCTCTATTGCCAAAAGTCTACTCATCTGGGCGTTTTATTAAAACCATTGATGCCAGACTGGCAAAAAAATGGAATTTACCCGAAACGATTTCGATTCATGCAGGAACAACTGACAGTACGGCTGCTTTTTTAGCCACAGGAGTGAATGAAAAAGGGGGAGCCGTGACTTCTTTAGGGAGTACGCTGGTTTTAAAGATAATGTCTGATAGGCCTGCGTTTTCCAGTCAATATGGTGTTTATAGTCATCAAATTGGAAAGCATTGGCTGGTTGGTGGTGCTTCAAATACTGGTGGAGCTGTTTTAAAGCATTATTTTACCAGTCAGCAAGTAGAGCAATATAGTCAAAACCTTAATCCTGATGCGTTGCTGGGTTTGAATTATTATCCATTGGTTGCGAATGGTGAGCGTTTTCCTGTGTCAGACCCTGAACTCAAGCCTCGTTTAATGCCAAGGCCAGCAGATGAGCAATTATTTTTCCAAGGAATATTGGAGGGTATTACTGATGTTGAATGTCAAGGTTATCAAATTTTGCAAAGCCTGACAAAAACAAAAATATCTCATGTGGTAACGTCAGGGGGTGGTTCAAAAAATATTCTATGGCAAAAGATGAGAGAAGATAGGTTGCAACTTTCAGTGAATAGAGCAAGCCACTCAGAGGCTTCATATGGGGCTGCATTACTGGCTTTTAGGGGGTGTGGTTCATGAGTTCTTGGGGGTGCTTAAGATTGTTATTGTTTTGTATTTGTATTATAAATACAACAAAAAATCAATACTTTAGTTAACTGGCAAGAATTATTTGTAATATTTCTGTAATATTTCATTGAAAATGAGTTGTTTTTTTCATAGTATTGTCATTATTGTCTTTTGGTGACGACAAAAGTAGTATAAATAATAACTTTGGAATTCCAACTTATCGAAAATAAATATAGGGAAAATTGAATGAAAAACTTTTTAAAAACTGCTGTTGCAGGTTGTGCCGTGTTATGTAGTTTTGCCGCAAATGCAGATACAACAGCCAATGTTGCTTATACAACAGATTATGTGTTTCGTGGTATCTCCGTATCGAATGAA
>JABHHM010000405.1 GCA_018671575.1 Methylococcales bacterium
ATCGAATTATCCAGTTTAGATGGTAACAATGGATTTACCATCAATGGCATTACAACGGGTGATAGCTTTGGCAGTAAAGTGGGTTCAGCAGGTGATATTAATGGTGATGGTTTTGCTGACATCATTATTGGTGCAAACGATGCTTCTCCCAATGCATTAGATGACGCAGGACAAAGTTTTGTCATCTTTGGTAGCAGCTCATTCAGTTCAACGCTTGAGGCCTCTGCACTCAATGGTAGCAATGGTTTTATACTCAACGGTGCGGCGGCAGACGATGATTTAGGTGAATTTGTAACCAGTGGAGATATCAATGGTGATGGTCTCAGTGATTTAATCATGGGAGCAAAAAACATTACTGTCAATGGTAATGATGATGCAGGGGGAGTTGTTGTCGTTTATGGAAAAACCAGTAGTTTTACATCAAGCATCGATGTTTCATCCCTAACGGTCAATGACGGATTTGTTATCCATGGCATCAATGTTAACGACTACACAGGTGATCAAGTCAGCTCTGGTGACATCAACGGAGATGGCATAGATGACTTTATTATCAGTGCATACACAGACACCAATGGCGTTAATGCAGGAAGTGTCTACGTCCTTTTTGGACAAACAGCCAATCAAACGTCAACCGTTGACTTATCAGCACTCAATGGTTCTAATGGATTCGTTATAAATGGCATCAATGCAAACGATTTAACAGGATCAACCGTCAGTTTCTCCAACGACATTAATGGTGATGGTTTTGGTGACATTCTCATTTCAGCAGACGATGCATCACCCAATGGTAAAAGTGATGCTGGCCAATCCTATGTCGTTTTTGGTGCCAGCTCATTTTCAACCACCTTAGAACTTTCCAGCCTTGATGGCAATAACGGAATCACCCTTAATGGTGCCACCGCAAAAGATGATGCAGCTATCAGTACAGCGGGAGACATCAATGGTGATGGCTTTGATGATTTAATCGTAGGAGCAGAAGACCACACTAATTTTGGTAATTATGGGGCTGGCTCCAGCTTTTTATTGTTTGGTAGCTCATCACTGGCATCCACTATAGAATTGTCCGAAATTAATGCCAGTAATGGATTTATATTTCTGGGTCAAAACTTTGAAGACTACTCTGGAACCAATGTCAGCCAAGCTGGTGATGTCAATGGAGACGGCTTTGATGACCTATTAATCAGCGCACCTAATGCTGACCCCAATGGCATAAGCAATGCAGGTACAACCTATCTTCTCTATGGTGGCAATCAATTCACTGGCAGTGCCACACAAAGTGGAGACAGTAGCGACAATACGCTTACTGGCACAACCGCTCAAGACATTATTGCTGGGGGACTTGGCGATGACATTATCATAGGCAGTGGCGGAACCGATGTCTTACGTGGTGGAGCAGGTGACGATACCTTAGCAATTTCTGACACCAGTTTCCAAATCATTAACGGTGGTACGGGCACGGATACTTTACGCCTAGATGGTACAGACAAAACCCTCAACCTAACGAGCCTCGCCGACAACAAAATCCAGAACATTGAAAATATAGACCTCAGTCAATCAGGAAACCATACCGTTGCTCTAAAATTATCAGATGTCTTAAATATTTCTGATTCAACCAATACCTTAAAAATTATCGGTAGCACATCGGGAGATACTGTCACCGCAAATTCAGAAACATGGACACAAGGCACGTCTTCTGGTGGCTTTACGCCTTACACCCTCGGCAATGCAACTTTGTTGATTGATGACAATATTGATCGAACAGGAATTACGATCTAGGAGGCTGTCCGAGAACTCAGATTTTTGTCAAATAAAGGCATAAAATTGTCGAAAAAGCACAATTTACGTGTGTAAATGAGCATTTTGAGACCATTTTTAACACAGAGTTGGCGGAAAGATGAGTTTTCGGACAGCCTCCTAGGCCTTGTTGTAGACGGTCTTTAATAGATATGGGCATAATAGCGTTTCTATTTAAAATAAATTCAATATATTTTTGACTAGCATTTAGTTTAAATATATCAATATAATACAATATCTTACATTATTTTTTATGATATTTTGACTTATATCTTGACTAGCATTCTGACTAGCATATAAAAAATAATAGCCCATTTTTAGATGAAGAAGTAGTAAAACCCTGATATTGGATGAATTTAATTTATTATGTAATTAGTAATGTACATTAAATTATGAGGCATTGTGATATTTATAACAGAGAATATAAGGGGGTTCGCAATAAATAAACATCCAACTTGCTTGTACCCAACGGGCATAGCAATTTTTTTGCCCACCTTTTTTGTTGCAAAAATAGTTGTATAGTTCGAACTATGCAACTGTTTGAGTAACGAAGCCTGTGGGCAAAAGGTCGAGTAAATGTAAAGGTTAATTTTGAATCATCCTAAGGGACGAGTAAGTGGAACTATTTAAAGTATCGATAGCACATCAGGAGATACTGTCACGGAAAATTCAGAAACATGGACACAAGACACTTCTTCTGGTGGTTCTACACCTTACACCCTCGGCAATGCAACTTTGTTAATTGATGACAATATTGATTGAACAGGAATTACGATCTAGGATTTATGGTTTATTCTTTAAAAAAATCAGTTACGATTCCAATCACAAACGCAACTGATTATTTCAGATTCAACCATAAGGGGCGATTCAAAATTAACCTTTACATTTACTCGGCCTTTTGCCACAGACTTCGGTTACTCAAACAGTTGTATAGTTCGACTATGCACCTGTTTTCGTGCCTTGCCTGTGAACAAAATTTCTTCGAAAATTGTAAAGATTATTTTTGAATTGTCCCTAAATCCAAAATTATACTTTATGAAAATCACCCTATTAAATCGTATCAATGAAGTTGAAGCCAATCAATGGAACGCCTTAATCGAAGACAACAACCCTTTTAGTCGACACGAGTTTCTGACAGCATTGGAAAATCATCATTGTGTGGGTGAACAATTTGGCTGGATACCACGACACATTGTTATTTTTGATGAAAATATTTTAGTTGGAGCCATGATACTCTATGAAAAATACAACAATTACGGTGAATTTGTGTTTGATCATGCTTGGCATCACGCCTACCAAAGTTACCAATTAAATTATTATCCCAAATTAGTCTCTGCCATCCCCTACACTCCTGCCACAGGCAACAGACTATTGGCAAAAAACCAGCAACAAGAAATTTATGCATTACTGCTTGAAACCTTGTTTGAAATCTGTGAAAAAAATGACTTAAGCAGTTTTCACTGTCTGTTTCCGCTTAAAAATGAATTTGAGTTACTCCAACAACAAGGGCTATTTACTCGACAAGATTGCCAATTTCATTGGCACAACCAAAACTACAGCTGTTTTGATGATTTTTTAGATCAATTACGCTCTAAAAAAAGGAAAAATATTCGTCAAGAAAGAAAAAAAGTCAATCATTCAGGCATTACTCTGAGACAACTCAACGGCCATACAGCCAGTGCCTCCGACTGGCAAATATTCAACCATTTTTATCAACGAACTTTTTTAGAAAAAAGTGGCATGGCGACATTGAATCTTGGTTTTTTTATGGAAATCGCACAAACCATGCCAGACCAAATTCTGTTGGTATTGGCTGAAATCAATGGGGAAACCATTGCAGGATCATTGATGTTTAAAAGTGACTCTCGCTTATATGGTCGCCATTGGGGCTGTATAGAGCACATGGATTATTTACACTTTGAAACTTGTTATTATCAGGGCATTGATTATTGCATCAAACATCATCTACAAGTATTTGAACCTGGCGCACAAGGAGAACATAAAGTAGCCAGAGGTTTTTCTCCTGTACTGACTCAATCAAATCATTATATTAAAGACGATAGATTTAAAGCACCCATCCAGCATTTTTGTAATGAAGAAGTCAAACATATCGAACTTTATATGAAGCATATCAATCAACACAATCCGTATAGGCAAAAAACATGAAACAATATTCCGAAGCATGTAGGCAAAACCAAGACCCCATTCTGTCAGTCATCAAACCATTATTAAAACATAAAAGTCATATTTTGGAAGTTGGCAGTGGCACAGGTCAACACGCCGTGTACTTTGCTAGACAAATGCCACATTTACATTGGCAAACCAGCGATCGTCCTGACTACCACCCAAGCATCAATGCTTGGCTAAGTGAAGCAAAATTAAACAACATCAGCACACCCATTTCACTTGATGTCACCGAACAATGGCCAAATTTATCAGTAGATGCCATCTTTTCAGCAAATACCTGTCATATTATGAATTGGCAAATGGTTGAATGTTTTTTTGCGGGTGTTGGCCAGTTATTGAAGCTAAATGAAGACTTTTTACTCTATGGCCCATTTAATTACAATGGATCATACACCAGCTCCAGCAATGCCAATTTTGATGTCTGGCTAAAACAACAAAATCCTCAAAGTTCGATTAAACATTTTGAAGACTTGGATAAACTTGCACTCAAAGCCAATTTAACATTAGTGAAAGATTATCCAATGCCCGCCAACAATCGATTATTACATTGGCGTAAAAATTAAACAGATAAAATTTTCATGATGGCATCAACATCTAACGCCTCATCCAAAGTATCTGCCATTAAATCAATTCCTTGTTGTTGTAATGCCAAATAATCAAATGCTTTTGCCTGCTCCAGACCCGCCCATTTTAGTAAATATTGACAAGCCTGCTGTTGTTCAAAAATACCATGCAAATAACTTCCCATTATCTGATTATCGAGCGAAATAACACCATCGACTCGACCATCATTCAAGCTCACCAATGATGTTTCATTTTGATAATGCCGAGTAATACCTGCATGTATTTCGTAACCTGTGACCGCAATATCTGTTTGGTTGAAGACACCTTGAACCTGATGGAGCTGTTTTTCCTTTTCAATGGTGGTTATAAAGTTAAATAAACCAAGCCCTGGCTCTGAACCAATTGCTCCTTCTATTCCGTTCGGGTCATCAATCATTGCTCCTAACATCTGATAACCACCGCAAATACCCAACAACTTACCACCATATCGTAGATGTTTTTCAATAGCAGACTGCCAACCATTGCGCTTTAGCCATTGCAAATCATCACGCACAGATTTACTGCCAGGTAAAATAATCAAATCAGCGGAAGGAATCTTTACCCCTGTTTTGATGTATTCAAGATTAATTTGTGGATGTAAACGCAAGGCATCAAAATCAGTGTGATTAGATATTCTGGGAAAAACGGGAATAATCACTTTAAAAGATGAATTTGAATCCAGTGCCTGTTTGGTTTCTATGGCGTCTTCTGCTTCTAAGTGTAGGTTATGCAAATAAGGCACAACCCCTAACACGGGTTTATTGGTTTTTTTATGCAACCAATCATTACCAGGCAACAACAAATTCACATCACCTCTAAATCGATTAATGATAAAACCTTTGATTCTATTTTGTTCTGATTCAGACAATAATGCCAAAGTTCCATAGAGATGAGCAAAAACACCTCCTCGATCAATGTCTGCGGCAATCAACACAGGACAATCAACCACTTCAGCAAACCCCATATTGGCAATGTCATTTTCACGTAAATTAATTTCTGCAGGGCTTCCTGCACCCTCCACCATGATCACATCATATTGTTGCTGCAATCGTTGATACGATTCCAATACTGCTTGCATTGCTGTTTTTTTATAATCATGGAAACCACGAGCATCCATATCTGTCAATGCTTTACCATGAATAATAACTTGCGCACCTTTATCACTGTTAGGTTTCAGTAACACTGGATTCATATCACTATGAGGCTCTAATAGACAGGCTTGAGCTTGTACTGCTTGTGCTCGGCCTATTTCTCCATCATCAATGGTAACGGCACTATTCAAAGCCATATTTTGAGGCTTAAAAGGTACTACATTAATTGATTTTCGTTGCAACAGACGACACAGACCAGTAACCAGCGTACTTTTTCCCGCATCGGAGGTTGTCCCCTGGATCATTAAGGTGGGAGATTTTGAAATTGGCATTATTTAATGGGATATTCGATAAGAAAGTCTCACGCAAAAGCGTGAGAATAAGAAATGTTTTTTTTATAATTATTGCTTCGCAGGCCAAAGTTCTTCTATTTTTTCAATGGGCAAATAGGTAATCAAATAGACATCGGTTCGACCACCATCATAAACCTCGGCTTGTAAGGCATAATTTCGATCATCACTGACTAACAAAAAATAGTCAAACTCTTCCCAGCCATCAGCATCATTAAAATTAGCCACGTCTCGTTTATCACCATCTGCAAAATAAGCCTGATGCCCTGCTTCCTGTCGATAAACTTCTGTCGTCCAGTTGGCGACGTCTTTAGGTTCGTCTTGACGTTTTAGTTTATTATTAGTTCCCGAATCTTCATCGAAAATTCTGGCAAATTTATTAATTTTAAAAATTTCTGCCACCATCTCAGGAAAAATAATTTTGGAGAGTTCAAGACGTTCTTCACCACGCTCTTTGATAACAGACAATCGGGTATCATTGGATTCATCCAATGAAAAAACCATTTTTTGCTTGTGCTCTCCACCCAAATCATAAGTACACACATTGGTAATCTGGAAACTTTGATTACTGATTTCAGTTTGAGCCGAAAAACCAAATTTCACAATGTCACCTTTTGCCAAATCTCGCGGATGATCCAACGAACGAGGTACATGTTCTTCCTCATCTTTTCCAAAAATACTACTGAATATACCCATGATTTTTAACCTTAATTTTAAAGCTGAGTTGAGCAACTCGTCTGCTCAAACGACACTTATGCCTTACGCTATAAGAACTATTTTAAATATTCCGCAGAAGCCTCAACAGCATCCAACGTATTATCACTTAACACATCAATTTCATGCAAAATATCATCTACTGATGAATTGGGTGATAACGCTCCAAATAAAATATATTGATCACCTACTTTTGAAAAGGCAGATAATGGCATCGGAATATTCATGGTGAGTAATGCATCCATCAGTTCTTCACGTTTACCATCCTGAACTTCTGACTCGTGCCACAAATGAGTAATACATAAAATTTGACTTTCATCCACTGTGATATAAATAGGAAACTCTTCTCTATCATCCACAATGACTTGTAGAATATTTACTTCACCTTCGATAATTTCTGCATGACATTCAAACAAATCATTGATTTTTTTATTGGTTAAAACTGACAATATTTCTTCTAACTTTGATTCCATCGTAATCTCCTAATAAGTTAAGACATATTATGGGGTTGATTCATAATATATCAAGTTAAATTTTTAATTTGTAGTGGCTGGACATAATTATATTCAGCCTGCCAGGAGGCGGCCCAAGAATGCAGATTTTCTTCAGAACAAGGCAAAATTCAGCGAAAAAGTGCAGTTTACGTGTGTAAATGAGCATTTTTAGCCGAATTTTAACGCAGTTCTGGAGGAAAGATGCGCTCTCGGACAGTCTCCTAGGAGGCTGTCCGAGAACTCAGATTTTTGTCAAATCAAGGCATAAAATTGTCGAAAAAGCGCAGTTTACGTGTGTAAATGAGCATTTTGAGACCATTTTTCCTCGGTACTCCCTTGAGGGGTAAACGCAGAGTTGGCGGAAAGATGAGTTTTCGGACAGCCTCCTAGGGTGGGAAGTTATTTCGTGTTCGTTCCTTAGGAAAAAG
>JABHHM010000202.1 GCA_018671575.1 Methylococcales bacterium
CTTGCTTTGTACGAACCCCGCCGAAGGCGCGTGCTCAGGTCTTTGAGGTTTTCTTCCAGCGTTTCTCCGTAGCTGTGCCACGTCACCTCGTCCACGCCCGGCGCCGCGTTTCGCTTGAGCGCGAAATACGCCTGCCGAAGGCGGTTGACGTTGTAGACGTGATGCCATAATGCCGTGAATCGTTCTCTCTTGTCCTTATCCTTGACGCCCCCGACAAAAGTCTGGTTGTCCCTAATATCCGTGTAAACCGCTGATTTTACATGGTTTAGAACGCCTTTACCCAAAGCAGGAGAAACTCACACTCGATTGACTAAGAATCATTTAAAAAAAGTAGTTAATCGAGAAATTATTGATATTACTATTTTGGCAGGTTTACCCGAAGTCTATTTTGTTGAGGTTTTGATTCATGAATATGGTCACTGCTGGCTTTTTTTACACAACTATCATCAATTGCCTAAGAAAAAAGAAGAAGGGTTTTGCGTTTTATTAGAATACCCTTGGTTACAAAAACAATCGAATGAATTTACGCAGTATCGTAAAAAAATCATCGAAACAAACACTGATCCAATTTATGGCAAAGGCTTTCAGTTAATCAAAAAAATATATGATAAAAAAGGTTTGAAAGGGGTATTGAATAAAATCAGATAACAGAATTTTTAGTGCTGCGGATGAACAGAGATTCATTGAATACCATCTGGGTACTCTATTCTGAACTTTTATGATTGAAGATGAAGTGAAGATGGATTAAGACCAGGAAATTATTTTGTGCTCGTTCCGTTCTTAAGTGCTTCAATACCTAGTATCCCCAGAGCACGCAATTTTTTCTGATTATTCTCAGGAATCAATTCAGGTTGGTCATAATTTTCTAAGGCATCTTGCAAACTGTCTTCACGTATCAAGTGAAACGTAGGGAAGGGTGATCGATTGCTATAATTAGCGGGATCATTGTCAGGAGCATCAGCAAATAAATAGTCGGGGTGAAAACTGGCAAGTTGCAACACACCTTCTAATTCTGCCTTGATTAATGCATCATCTAATACTTCAAGCATATCGAGATAGTCATCAAAATCAGTTAATGCATGGCTAACAATCAACAAAGTGGTTTCTAATTCACCCACTGGGGTTTTCAATAAATGTTCGACTTCTTGCAAAAAAGTTTGATAGATTGTGTCATCATCGTTGGCTTCACACAAGGCAAAGCGGACTCGTTGCTCTGCTAATGGTTTGGCCGCAAATGGGCATAAATTTAGTCCAACAACCATTGTTTTGAGCCATTGTTGAGTCGCTTTAACAGCATCAATCATTGTGTTTCTCCAAAATGGTGATAGGCATATTTTGTGTCAGTTCTCCTAAATGGTCATGTAGCGCATTCTGACCAAAGAAAACCTGATTATCGCGATGTCGATAGGTTGCCAATATTTTCAGTAATTCTTTGTCTTTTGCCGCAGTTAGCGGGTTGATTCCTGGAATACTACAACGAGAGCAAGGCTTAGGAAGTCTGAATTCAATTTTTCCGATACGAATTCGCTTCCAGTTATCTTCTGCAAAAGCTTTGCAACCAGTGATAACCAAATTTGGACGAAAGCGCTCCATTGTTACGGGCGTTTCTAGTCGATTATTTAATTCATCAAGAGACGCTTGTGAAATTAGCAAAAATGGAAAACCATCAGCAAAACCCACTTGGTCTTTTGGCTGTGCATAATCTGTGGAAACTTGTCTAACTTCATTGTCAGGCATTTCAACCAGTCGGCATTTTTGCTGTAAAAAGTCAGTCAACCAATGATCAACTTGCTTATCGACCGAATTGGCTTGGCAATGATCTTGCCAGATGTCTACATTAAGCGCTTGACGCTTTTCTTTTGTTGTAACCTTGCACGTTGAAAAGCCTTCTGCTGTTAAGCTTAACTCTCCGTGTTTTAATGTGGTTTTTAATAAAGTCATGCGAGGATGTTGACGTTGGGTTAAAAACTTTCCTTCTTCATCAATCAACATCCAGTGTCTATCAAATTGAAAGCCTCTGGATTCTATCGTTAGTTTTTTATAGCGATTACCCTTCATAGATTTTACAGGGTAATGCCATAATTCTGCGAGTAATATTTCAGACACTGGTTTTATGCTATTCAGCAGTTGATTTGATTTTATGAATACTTAAATCTGCGCCATCATATTCTTCTTCTTGAGTTAATCTGATGCCCACTGTCATTTTTAAAGCACCGTAAACAATGACTCCACCAATCATTGCAACAATGATGCCTGCAATAGTGCCTGCAATCTGAGACATCATGGTTACTCCACCACTGCCACCAAGTGCAGTTGCGCCAAATATTCCAGCAGCAATTCCACCCCATGCTCCACACAGACCATGCAAAGGCCAAACACCTAAAACATCATCTATTTTCCAACGGTTTTGTGTCAGAGTAAATGTCCAGACAAATAAAGCACCTGCAATAGCGCCTGTAGCCAATGCGCCCATTGGATGCATAATGTCAGAGCCAGCACAGACGGCCACTAATCCTGCTAAGGGTCCGTTATGAACAAAGCCTGGGTCATTTTTTCCTGCGATTAAGGCGGCAAGAATGCCTCCAACCATTGCCATTAATGAATTGACAGCAACTAACCCTTGAACACTGTCAATTGTTTGTGCTGACATAACATTAAAACCAAACCAACCAACCGCCAGTACCCATGCGCCCAGTGCTAAAAATGGAATGTTTGAAGGTGGGTGAGCTGTCATGATGCCGTCTGCTCTATATCGGCCATATCTTGCACCTAATAATACAACAGCCGTGAGTGCAATCCATCCGCCCATGGCGTGAACTACAATTGAACCTGCAAAATCGTGGAATTCTGCACCGAATGTTGAATTCAACCAGGCTTGGAAGCCATAATTGCCATTCCAAATCATGCCTTCAAAAAAAGGATAGATTAAAGCAACAATAAAAAATGATGCTATTAATTGAGGATAAAATTTTGCCCTTTCTGCGATTCCACCAGAGATGATGGCGGGAATTGCAGCAGCAAAAGTCATTAAAAAGAAAAATTTGACCAATTCATAGCCATTTTTTTCATTTAATACAGTTGTTGGTTGAAAAAAATCAGTGCCATAAGCCAAAGTGTAACCTATAAAAAAATAGGCAATGGTTGAAGCGGCAAAATCTGTCATGATTTTTACCAGTGCATTGACTTGGTTTTTGCTACGAACTGTACCAACTTCTAAAAAGGCAAAGCCAGCATGCATTGCCAACACCATGACAGCGCCGATTAAAATAAATAGAACATTACTACCTGAGAGTAGTGTATCCATAGAAACTCCTCATTGAATATGAAAAAAATTATCAGTCACTCAAGCCTAAAAAAATGCATCGTAACATATGGTTTACATCCTATCCAGCATTGGTTTTGATGTATTTACATTAGTAATGTGTGCAAAATAACTTAGAGATTTTGTCTCATTATTTTAACTTGTAAAAATATATGTTAGAAAAAGAGAGTTTATTTGAAATGTTTAACTATTTTTAATAATACCAAGAGAGTAAAAAATAAATTTTTAGATAGGATTTTGTTAATGTCATATAAAGAGGTTCACGGTGCTATATTCCCATTGTTGAAATCCAATGAATGGGCTGAACAGGTAGAACCTGAAGGTACCATTGTGACACCTTTTTTTTCAGGAACAATTGAGCC
>JABHHM010000248.1 GCA_018671575.1 Methylococcales bacterium
TAAAATAAAGCTTGAATAATTGATGAAAAGTTAGTGCATTACCTTTCAGAATAGCAATTTCATCAAAAGCATCAAAGCGCCGTTTATTGACGGTACTTAAGGTGATGGCAAAAGTAAAAAATACCCCACCAAAAAATGCCCTGGCAATGGTTCCCATCTCATAGCTAATATGATACCGATTACAAACAAAAGTCACACCTGCCGCACCTAATGGCAAAACAATAAAACCAATCATGGTTTTTATTTTGAAAATATTAAGGGTCAACAAATGAGATTTTCCTAATTCAACAGTTTTTTGATTCTGGGAATCAGTACATTTTCTTCCAAGGGTTTGGTCAAATAATCTTGTGCGCCTTGCCTAAGCCCCCAGACTTTATCAACATTTTGGTTGCGGATAGTCACAATAATTACGGGAATATCCGTTGTCTCGGGGTCTCTATTTAGCCTTCTTGTTGTTTGAAAGCCATTAATTCCTGGCATAACGACATCCATCAAAATTAAATCAGGCTTTTCTTTTTTTGCCATTTCAATTCCGTCAAAACCATTGGTTGCTTCCAAAGACGTGTAACCATTGTTTTCCAGCATTTTTTTTATGACATACGTTTCAGTGGGAGAATCATCCACTATTAAGATCTTTTCCATAACAAATTCCTTTACTAACTACTCAGCACATTCATCTTTTAGCCAATTTCTATGTTATTTGGTACTCAAATGGTCACATATCACAATATGCTCACATTTTCCGTGCGAAAATATCTTGAACTCGACAAAATCTAAATGCACAGAATAGTTACTTCCTTTTTTAGATAACTCTATTATCCTAAAAACTATCAATTTAAGCAATTTTTTTGTATTGATCTCAGGCTTCACTTGTAACATCTCAGTTAAAGACTAGTATTTTTAGAAACCTATCCAAAATATGACAAGGATTAAAAATGAAACAACCACAAAGAATTACAATTACAGGTGCGGCAGGTCAAATCGCATATACTTTAGTCTTTAAAATAGCGGCAGGTGGCATGTTAGGCTATGACCAGCCTATCATTTTACAATTACTCGATTTACCCGTCATGAAAAATGTTTTAGAAGGCATACGAATGGAGCTAGATGACTGCGCCTATCCACTGTTACATGACATCATTATAACTGGAGATCCCGACGTTGCCTTTAAAGATACCGACATTGCATTATTAGTCGGTGCAAAACCCCGAAGCCCAGGAATGGAACGTAAAGACTTGCTCACTGAAAATGCCGCCATTTTTCAAACCCAGGGAAAAGCACTCAATGAATATGCCAGTCGCGATGTCAAAATATTGGTCGTAGGAAACCCTGCCAATACCAATGCATTGATTGCCATGAAAAATGCACCAGACTTAAACCCCAAACAATTTACTGCTATGACTCGCCTAGATCACAACCGCGGACTCAGTATGTTGTCAAAAAAAATCAATGTCCGAGTCACTGATATACAAAAAATGACTGTTTGGGGAAATCATTCAAGCACTCAATATCCTGATATTAACTATGCAGAAATAAATTGTGAACCCGTTAAATCTAAAGTTGATCCTGACTGGATTACCAAAGAATTTATTCCTCAAATTCAACAAAGAGGAGCAACCATTATGAAGGCTCGAGGCAAATCCAGTGCTGCATCAGCCGCATTCGCAGCGATGGATCACATTAGTAGCTGGGTTCAAGGTACTCCCAAAGGAGACTGGGTCAGCATGGCTATTCCCAGTGATGGTAGCTATGGAATTTCAGAAGGTTTGGTTTATTCCTATCCAGTCAGAGTCACTGATGGCGAACACCATATTGTTCAGGGACTAGACATTAATGATTTCAGTCGACAAATGATGGAAGATAGTCGCAAAGAACTAGAACAGGAACGGGATGTTGTTACATCACTGTTATCTTGATAGCACTAGAAAAACAAAGTTTTGCTAAGGGGATTCGCAATAAATAAACATCCAACTTGCTTATTTTTTTGTCCACCTTTTTTGTTGCAAAAATAGTTGTATAGTTCGACTATACGCCTATTTTTGCGCCTCAAAGACGAACAAAAAATCCTGCGCAATTTGGACATTTATTTATTTCGCTTCCCCTAAACGCATGGTATTTTAGCCACGGATTAACACGGGTTTGACTAAATTAACCCGTATTTCATCGGTGTTAATTTGTGGCTAAATTTATAATAATACAGTTTTGTCAATCAAGGAGTCATGCTTAGCTTAGCTTAGCTTACCTTTCAACAATATCCCACGGTTCCCAATAATGTGCCTCATAACGGTAATCGTCATCTTTACATTCTTCCAAAGTTTTATTTGAAAAAAAGATTAATTTTGTATCCGCAAGTAACGTTTTAAAGCCATTGGCATAACCTGCTGGAATTTTTAACATTTTAGGTTGTTGAGCCGTTAACACAAAGCGCTCAACAGGCAAGTCTTTTGAAGGTGATGCCCAGTCGTCTATTTTAACAGCCCCCACAATGGCCGCACCTGACAGAACCACCACACATTTAGACTCATTTTTATGGGCGTGCCAAGCTCTTACAAATGAGGCAGAATGATTACTCACGGTATAAAACCGACGAACACCTTCTTTCATAAAATCAAAATCATTACAAAACTGAAGTTCTCCACGGTCATCAACAGCTAAACCACCAGCAACTAATTCTACAGTCATATTTTTTACCTTAATTATATCTATATCAATTGAGGCATAATAAACTCAAAACATTGATTTTCAACTATTATTCAATAATTTTTTTATTTATAAAAATACTTTCTAAATTCATAGGAAAAACCCTCATCATCTTATAAAATCAAGCCATTCAACCTAAATAAATCAGTTGAATCGTAGCGAGAGTGTTCAAGGTGCTGAATATTCAATACTTTTCGGGTTATTTTGATGAAAGCCATAGTCACTCTATGGGTGAGTCGAAATGTTCCGAAAAGTATTGAAGATTCAGTGCCTTGGACGCTCGCAGTAGATTCAACTGATTTATTTAGGTTCAACCTTACTTTTAACTACTAACTCTACAAATAAATATTATGAAAATTTTAATTACAGGTGCAGCAGGTTTTATTGGTTCAGAACTGGCAATAAAACTATTAAATAGAAATGATGAAGTTATTGGCATTGATAATCACAATGATTATTACGACCCTCAACTCAAAGAATCTCGACTACAAAGACATCAAGATAACGCAAATTACCATCATTACCGTATTGACTTACACAATGACAAACAAGTGTTTGACGTTTTTGAAAAACATCAGCCCGATGCAGTCATCAATTTAGCCGCTCAAGCAGGTGTTCGTTATTCACTGATTAATCCAAAATCTTATATTGAATCTAATCTGATGGGTTTCGCCAATATTTTAGAAGGATGCCGACATAACAAGGTCAAACACCTTGTTTTTGCTTCTTCAAGCTCGGTTTATGGAGCCAATACAAAAATGCCATTTGCCACACATCATAACGTGGATCATCCTGTCAGTTTGTATGCCGCCACTAAAAAATCAAATGAATTAATGGCACACTCCTATGCACATTTATACGACTTACCCGTAACTGGACTGCGTTTTTTTACAGTTTACGGTCCTTGGGGGCGACCTGACATGGCTTACTTTTCTTTCACCCAAAAAATATTAGCAGGGGAAAGTATTGAGATTTTTAATCATGGTAAATGCTTGCGAGATTTCACCTATATTGATGACATTGTCGAAGGTGTTATTCGAGTATTAGACAGAAAAGCTCAAGCAGACCCAAGCTGGTCTGGTGATTCACCTAACCCCTCCAGTAGTTATGCGCCTTACAAAATATATAATATTGGCAATAACGAACCCATTGAACTCATGTATTTTGTTGAGTTAATTGAGAAATATTTAGGTCAAGAAGCTAAGAAAATTTTCTTGCCAATGCAACCTGGAGATGTTCCAGCGACTTATGCCAATGTCGATGGTTTAATTGAAGATGTTGACTTCAAACCACAAACCACCATTGAAGCTGGATTGAAAAATTTTGTCGATTGGTACTTAAATTATTATAAATAAACGAGATTAAATATGAAATTAACAATTTTTGGTTCGGGCTATGTTGGTTTAGTCACAGGCGCCTGTTTTTCTGATGTTGGCAACGAAGTATTATGTATCGACGTAGATGCTGATAAAATTGATCGATTAAATCGTGGAGAAATTCCGATTTATGAACCAGGCCTTGAAAGCATCATACATAGCAACATGAAAGCAGGACGCATTAAATTTAGCACTGATATTGAGGCTGGAGTTAATCATGGACTTTATCAGTTTATTGCCGTTGGCACACCACCTGATGAAGATGGTTCAGCTGATTTACAATATGTACTGGCAGTGGCTTCCAGTATTGGTGAACACATGACGGACTATAAAGTCATCATTGATAAATCTACCGTTCCCGTTGGAACCGCCGATAAAGTTAAAAAGAAAATTCAGCAGAAATTAAATGACCGAAATGTCAATCATGAATTTGATGTTGTTTCAAATCCTGAGTTTTTGAAAGAAGGTGATGCCATCAGTGATTTCAAAAAACCAGATAGGATCGTCATCGGTACTGACAACCCTAGAACCACCGAATTAATGAAAATGTTATATTCACCGTTCAATAGAAATCATAACCGTTTGGTTTCGATGGATATTCGTTCTGCTGAGCTAACCAAATACGCAGCCAATTCCATGCTGGCTACTAAAATCAGCTTCATGAATGAAATTGCCAATATCGCTGAAAAAGTGGGTGCAGATATTGAAAATGTTCGCAAAGGCATCGGCTCAGACAGTCGAATCGGTTATTCTTTCATCTATCCTGGTGCGGGTTACGGAGGCTCTTGTTTCCCTAAGGACGTTCAAGCATTAGCCAAAACAGCAAAACAATATGATTATGATGCAAAACTACTCAATGCCGTAGAAGATGTTAATTACACGCAAAAAGAATTACTGTTCAAAAAAGTCATGCATCACTTTAAAAGTGATATTGATGGTAAAATATTTGCCATTTGGGGTTTATCCTTCAAGCCCAACACAGATGATATGCGTGAAGCACCCAGTCTGGTCTTGATAAATTCTTTACTGGAAAATAAAGCCAATGTTAAAGCCTATGACCCTGAAGCCATTGATGAAGCAAAACGAATGATTGGAAAAGGTAAAAATATTTGTTTTTGTGACAACCTTGAGTCAACACTGGATGATGCAGATGCATTAATCATTGTCACCGAGTGGAAAGCTTTTTGGAGTCCAGATTTCAATCTAATCAAAGACAAGCTTAAAAATGCAGTCGTATTTGATGGTAGAAATATTTTTGATCCTGAAACTATGGAAAAACAGGGTTTTCAATATTATGGCATCGGACGTGGAATTAGTATTTATTCTGAAAACACTTAAAAACTCATGTGGGAACAAAGTAAATCAACCAAACGAAGATACTCTGATGGTCAGTTCCATTCGCGTTACTTTGTTGGCAAGGGCATTGATATTGGGGGAAAACCAGACCCAATGTCTCAATATTGCTCAATGTTCCCTGCCATAAAATCAGTCAGAACATGGGATATTGAGGATGGGGACGCTCAATACATGGAATACGTCACGGACAATTTTTTTGATTTTATGATGTCCAGCCATTGCTTGGAGCATATGGTCGATGTCCATGAAACACTAAAAAACTGGATACGCATCATTAAACCAGGCGGTTTTTTAATCATTACTGTACCCGATGAAGACATGTACGAAATGGGCCAATGGCCAAGTCAATTTAATTCAGACCACAAATGGACATTCACCGTTCACAAAGAACAAAGCTGGTCACCTAAATCAATTAATCTGCTTGATTTAGCCATTGAATTTTCATCTTCAATAGAAATTGAAAGAATTCAGTTACTGAATGATTTTTATCGTGAGAACTTAAGAAAACAAAATATAGATCAAACTATTACACCTGTCGCAGAGTGTGCCATAGAATTTATTGCCAGAAAACGCTAGGAGGCTGTCCGAAAACTCATCTTTCCGCCAACTCTGCGTTAAAAATGGTCTCAAAATGCTCATTTACACACGTAAACTGCGCTTTTTCGACAA
>JABHHM010000483.1 GCA_018671575.1 Methylococcales bacterium
CGCAATATGGGTAGTTTATTTATTGCGCGTTACCTAAGCTAACAAAATATTATAAAACCACGGATGAACATAGATAAACACGGGTACTCAATTAAATATTATCTGTCTTCATCCGTGGTTCAAATACAATAAAATACAAATTTAACGCAATGACGCTAGAATGTAAAAGAACACTGGATGAATTAAGCAATATTGAAGAACAATGGATTTATTTCCTACAAAATCCAAGGGCATTGGACTTCATCCCAAAAAATCTCAGCACCTCAATCCAACAAGCACTATCGGTAGCCAATAAGCCAATATGACCCTGGAAGAGCAGGAAAAAAAGAGTTCATCTATATTCAAAAAAGCTCTATTGAATTACCAACAGAAAATGGTTTTGAAGAAGGTATTGAAAAAGGTATTCAAGAAGTTTATACAAAAGGCGTTACGGATACAATCATACAGTAAGGTTAAAAAAATGATTGCCGAAAATATTGAAATCAAACTCATTTCCAAAACAACGAGCTTGAGTGAACAAAATATTAAGTTAATGATTGAAAAAACTTAGAATTATAATACCTAAAATCCTACCGTCTAATAAAAAAGCCATGACATCCTGCCATGGCTTTTCATCATCTCAAAATTTAAATCGATCTAACCAAAACCAGAATTACCCATAAACCATGCCATATCAAACGTCCCTTTCATTTCTTTCATTTGTGCGGGTGTTAATGACTGGGCATTCATTTTTTTCAGAAAACCCTGGTAATCTGCCTCAGACATTTTATCTGCAGCCATAACAGGTGCTGACAAACTGGCGGAGAGTAATAAAGCTGCGGTGATTTTGAATAATTTCATAGACATTTTTCCTTTCGCTTTGATTTGAATATTCATTAAATTGCTGTGATGTGATTAGACTACCCGTGACTGAATTATAATGCACGAAAGCAATGAATGAGTGGTAAGATTTAATGGATGAAGTGAATTTTTAACAGAAAAATCAATTAATAATCAATACAATTGCTGCCGATTCATCATTGACGCTTCCAGCCTCTCAACATCATTCAAACCTTTGATGGGCCTATTTTTAGGATGAAAAATCAACAATGCCACACCACGCCATTCCTCACTAAACTGAGTAGGCGACATCTCCAAATTCCCCCGACTTGGATCAGCCAAATAAACTCTGTTATTTTTAACACCTTTTAACACCGCAAAATGCTGGTATCGACCAATATTCAAATGCACCAACACTGGAATTGGAATTTTTTGTAATGACGACAAAGGTATTTTAACGCCTTTAACTAAATACCCCCTTTTTTCAGCAAGCAGTTTCAGATCAAACAGCGACAAACCTTCTTTTTGAGCCACTTTATAAGCCTTTTTGCTCAATACCTGCCGGGCTGATTTCAATAAAGTTAATTCATCCACCTGATCATCATAATGATATGTTAACAATGTCGCCAAAGATGCAGGCCCGCAAGAATAATCATACTTCTGCATCACTATATTTTGATCTCGCAAAGACTTCCAGTTAGACAATAAAGGTGATTTAGGAATATTCTCCATATGACTACAAGCAGACACTAACAACGACATCTGCAACACCAACAATTTGTAAGTATAATTTCTCAACATCATACTATTTATAAAGCACTGAATACGCCACAGAAAACTCAAACGCCTCATGGCTCAACCCAAAACGAGTTGATGGTGTTAGAAAATGCCCTTGTGAAAGCTTATAGGTGGTGGAAAAATTGAATTGATAACGTTCATCTGCTGTACCATTTCTTTTCACTCCATTGACCTGACTGCGACCTATGATTCGCCCCGTAAACGAACCACCCACTGAAACTTTAGAGTTAATCGCAAAACCAATGCCAAAACCATACTTTAACTGATGACCCGACTGAAAATCGACATCGTCACCAGCCAACGTTCGCTGACCTTCAATCGCCTGAGAAAATCCCAGCAAAGCGTACAACGCAACAGGATCATAGGTTTTATTTAAAATCACATCAAAACCAGTATGCCAAAGCCCTTGTCCTGTTGACGCTTCAGTGGCGTTTGATAAATCACTGGCATCCCCTATTGGAGCGGTCACAGTTAAAATTGCGGTCAATCCTGGTCTACTAATGGTTTCAAACAACCACTGATTTTTAATTCCAACAATGACATCACCCACACCCAATGCATCATCCTGTTGATGACGGGACAAAGTGTCTTCGGTGACACTGGCATAATGTAACGGGACTTCAATAAAAGCCTCCCAACCCGCCGTAATAGAACGACGATAAGACAATGGCAAAGTAATGAATCGACTGCGAATATCATTCTGACTAAAAGTATTGTAATTAAAACCTGTTTCAAATTCTTTTTCGCCATTTTTTAACAATAAATTGGCCTCTTTATAAAGCGCATGATGAACCTCATACTGACTTTCTTCATCACCCAATGATTTTGTATCAGCAAAACTCACGGTAGAAAATAGAAGAAAGACGATGCAACGACATTGTTTGAATATTATTTTAGACATGACGATTAATTATTATTCCTTAATTTTTCTATTTCTATGGTAGACAGCTCTATTATTTCTGAATATTTTTTATGTGTAAGCTTTTTTTACCATATTAACTTTGTTTTGCCGATACATGAACGCTACAACCTGTACGATGACACAAAAACAAGTAAGATGATGGGTATTTTTGTAAGTTGCCGACTAATAGCATTGAATATAAACAACAGGCACCTCAATGTAAACCTGTGTTTTTAATAAAAAATTTATGATTGATTTATTCAATAAATACAATCATCGTCTAAAATTTTTTTAATAGACTAAAAAAATAGGGGATAGGTATGTACCGTCATTTAAAAATACTTAGCGGACATTGGGCAGGCACGTTATTGTGTGCTGGTAGTGTGGCTATACTGCCATGTCATGCAGACATAACCAATCACCCAGTGACAGGCGGTGTGTTTGACACCAGTAGCACCAATACGTTAAGCAAAACCAGTGAGACTTATACCATCAACGCCAGTGACGGTTTACAAAAAGGTGGCAACTTATTTCACAGTTTTGGACTATTCAACTTATCCTCTGGAGAAACGGCTGATTTTACCAGCACGGGGTCAACAACAACCATCAGCAACATCATCTCTCGAGTAACTGATGGACAATCAACCATTGATGGCACCATCAAGTCTTCTGTCAGTGGCGCTGATTTTTATTTTTTTAATCCCGCTGGCATTATCTTCAACCAAAATGCCACATTAAATTTATCAGGTTCTTTTTTTGTTGGGACAGCTGATTCACTCAAATTATCTGATGGCGTTCAATTCAACGCCACCAATCCAGGCTCTGGCTCTACTTTAACCTCTGCGACTCCAAGTGCTTTTGGTTTTTTCGACAATAACATCGCATCTTTTAACCTCAACGGCTCTTTTGCAGCAGAAACAACACTGGCAGTCAGCGCAGGAAAAACCCTCATGATCAGTGCTGGAGACGTCAACTTATCAACTCGTGCTGTGTTAAATGCACAAGATGGCCTGATTAAAATTGCCAGCGTTGCATCCAGTGGCGAAGTTTCCGTGACAGGGAATGACATCACCACCAATTCAGTCAATCAATTTGGCAAAGTTCAGTTAACCATTGGTTCAAAACTGGATACCCGAGGTTTCACGGGGGGCAGGATGGTGATTAAAGCAGGTCAATTAACCGTCAGCCAGTCCCAATTCCTTGCCACCACTTTTGGTCCGACCAGCGGTCAGGGAATTAA
>JABHHM010000319.1 GCA_018671575.1 Methylococcales bacterium
AAATGTCCAAATTGCGCAGGATTTTTGTTCGCCTTTGAGGCGCAAAAATAGGCGTATAGTCGAACTACACAACTATTTTTGCAACAAAAAAGGTGGACAAAAAAACAAGCAAGCTGGATGTTTATTTATTGCACATCCCCTAACCCTGAATAATGACTAATTAGGATGACAATATGATTCAAAGTATGACGGCATTTTCACAACAACAAAAGAAAACTGGAGCGGGTATATTTGTTTGGGAAATTCGTTCAGTCAATCATCGCTATTTGGATATTTATTTAAGAATACCTGATGATTTTAAGTTTTTAGAAATGGATATTCGAAATCTGGCTAAAAAAATGCTTAAGCGAGGTAAAATTGAATGTTCCTTAAGGTATAAAATGGATGGGACTCAAAGTTCTGAATTGAATATTAATCAGTCTTTGGTTAATGAAATTATCAAAGTATCACAAAATATATCATCAATGGCGCAACAAAAACCACAGATTGATCCTGTTGAGATACTCAAATGGCCTGGTGTTGTAGAGTCTAATTCAATTGATAAAGAAGCCATTAAAAAGCAAGTGCTGGACTTATTTCAAGTCACATTAAGTGACTTATCAGATCATCGCAAGCGTGAAGGTCAAGCGTTGTGTGATGTGATACAGCAGAAGCGTCTGGAATTTATAGCGCATATTCAGACGGTCCGAGAAAGAATGCCAGAGCTGTTAAGTGAATTAAAATCTAAATGGCAAACTCGTTTGACTGAGTTTAAAGAGGATGTTGATTCAAATAGAATTGAGCAAGAAATGCTGATTATGATCCAAAAACTGGATATTGAAGAAGAATTGGATCGGCTGGATGCTCATGTCATAGAGCTTGAGCGAATTTTAAGCAAAGAAGAGCCTGCGGGTCGTCGATTAGATTTTATGATGCAGGAGTTTAACCGTGAGTCCAATACCATTACCTCAAAATCTTCTGATATATTAGTCACTCAGGCAGGAGTAGATATGAAAGTATTAATTGAGCAAATGCGAGAACAAATTCAAAATATAGAATAGGGAAAAATGATGGGTTTTTTTGATAAAGTAAAATCAATAAAGAATATGGTAACAGGTGGGGGTGCAACAGTCACTATCGGTGATTTCAAGCCTGTTTGGGGAGAGCCATTTAGTATTTCAATCACCGCTGAAATTGGTGATGCCGATGTTAAAATAGACAAAGTTTATTTATTGGTTGAGGGCAATGAAACGGTTCGTATTGATAACTTTCGATTTACTGACGGTGAAGGTGATAGTTATTATAAAGATATTCATACCACCGAAAATACGTTCAGAGATGAAATGGAAGTTGCCGAAAGTCAAACACTGGAAGCCAATGAAACTTATACTTGGGAAGTTGAATTAGAATTACAGGATGTGTTACCGACTTATCATGGTCCTAATGCAGAGCATAGTTGGCGATTACAGGCTGCACTGGATGCTTTTGGTAATGATCCAGATTCTGGTTGGGTTATGTTTGAGCTGGAATAACCAGAATGATGTATTCTGAGGGGAAAATCAAAAAAGTCAAAAAAACCAGTTTAATCATGAGTTTTTTGGGCGTGATTTTTTTTATCTTACCCATGTTCGTCATTGCGGTCGCCTATCAAAAACCTCACTATGACTTTATTTGGAAGTGGTCTACTGGTTTTATGCTCTTAGGTGTTGTGCTTTTTATTTGTGGGACAATTATTCATACTTATTGTAATTATAAAAAGCTCAGTTGTGGGAGTGATGGTTAAGCTTAGGTAACACGCAATAAATAAACTACCCATATTATACAGAAATTTTGTTTGTCTTTTTTGTTACAAAAATAGGCGTGTAGTCGCTCTACATAACTTTTTTTGTGGCAAAAAAGACGGACAAAAGAGCCAGTAAGATGGGTAGTTTATTTATTGCGAGTTACCTTAAATAAGGTTAAACCATTTGTCTGGTTTCGTGAATATGATGCCATTTATTCAATATTTTTTCGAAAGTATAATAATCAATGGGTTTGCTGATGTAATCATCCATACCTGCATCAAGACATTTTTGTCGATCTTTTTCTGAGGCATCAGCAGTCATTGCAATGATGATATGTTGATTGCCACGTTTGCGCAATGTTCTGGTGGCTTCAAGTCCATCCATTTTAGGCATGTTGACATCCATGAATATCATGTCATAAGGTGCTGATGCAACCTGCTTCAAAAGATCGACACCATTTTCAACAATATCTGTTTTGCATTGCATTTTCTTGAGCATTGACTTTAATACGGCTTGATTGATTTTGTTGTCTTCAGCAGCAATCATTTTTAAGGTGTTGAGAGGGGGAAGCGGGTTAGAAAAGGCATTGTTTTGGTCAGGGGATAAGTTTTGTTCGAGCAGTTGAGTTGGTCGACTCAGCTTTAACCATTGTTCTATCATTGATTTTAAGTTTTCCAGTACCAGAGGTTTGCTCATAAAATCATTCATACCAACATCCATACATTTTTGGCGATCTTCAAGATCGGTGTTGGCAGTGACTGCGATGATCGGCAATTGATCAAATTGTGGTTGTTGGCGAATTTTAAGGGTGGTTTCCCAGCCATCCAATATAGGCATTTGACAATCCATTAATATCAGGTCAAAAGTTTGTTTTTGCAGTAAATCAAAGGCTATTTGTCCATTTTCTGCAAAAGTAACATCATAGCCCAGTTTTTGTAACATAGCGTTGAGAGTGAGCCGATTAACTGGATGGTCTTCGGCAGATAAAATGGTGGCCGTTGGTGATTTTTGGTTGGATACGGATTGTAGCGCAGAAGTGACTGTTGGTTTGCTAATAGACAGTTGTTCGTGAATCGTATTGAGTAACAGCGAATTTGAAGCAGGCTTATTTAAACATCGGTTAATGCCTGCTTCTGAAGCTATTTTTTTCTCTTTTTTACCCGTTCCAGATGATAACATAATGATTTTAGAGTTATGTGTCAGGTTTTCGTTTTGTAATAATTTCATGAAACCAAAACCATCTATTTTTGGCATCATTAGGTCTAATAAAATGATTTTGTAACTGCTTTTATGTTCTTTTATTTTATTTTTTATTGCGTTGATACCTGCCATTGCTGAATCAGCTTCATCAACTTTAAATCCCCACTTCGTTAGATTTTTGGTTAATATCATTCGATTGGTTTGATTGTCATCAATAACCAGTGCGGGGAGTTGGTCAAATTGTGTTGTTGAATATAGATCCGCATCGGGGGTTGCAATAGAGAAGGGAATCTCAAACCAAAATGTGCTGCCTTTGTTAAGTTCAGAGGTTACACTGATGTGGCCGTTCATTAATTGAATGAGTTGTTGGCAAATGGTCAGTCCCAGACCTGTACCTCCGTATTCTCTTGTGGTTGAGTTGTCTGCTTGAGTAAAATGTTCAAAAATATGTTCCAGTTTGTCTTCATGAATTCCAATGCCTGTGTCTTTGATTTCAAATTTTATTGTTGCTTCCGCTTTATTGTCTTGTTGGATCAATGTTGCTGAAATAACAATTTCGCCCTGATGGCAAAACTTAATGGCGTTAGAAATGAGATTATTAAATATTTGTCTTAACCTGATAGGGTCACCTGAGACCCATTTAGGAATCTGATGATCAATGTCATGAATAATTTCAATTGATTTTTCAAAACACCGTGTTGCTTGTAGTGAAGAAACTTCTTCGACCAATTGGTGAAGATTAAATTTAACCTGTTCAAGATCTAGTTTATTTGCCTCAATTTTAGAAAAATCAAGAATATCATTTAAAATCCCCATTAAAGCATTGGCTGAGTTATAGGCTGTTTCAATAAATTGTTTGTTGTCATCATCTAATTTGGTTTCTCTTGAAAGTCCTAGCATACCGATGACACCATTCATTGGTGTTCTAATTTCATGACTCATATTAGCAAGGAACATTGACTTTGCTTGATTGGCTTCTAGTGCCTGGTCTCTTTTATTGCGTAACTCAGTTTGGGTTTGTTGGAGTTTTTCTGCCATTTCATTAAAGTATTGGGCGAGTTCTCCAAGTTCATCAGTTGTTTGTAGTGCAACACGTTGATTAAGGTCGCCTTCACCAACTTGTCTGACGACAGACATTATTTTTTCAATGGGTGAAATAATGCCGTACCGAGATAATAAAGTGGCTCCTAACAGTGATAATAATAACGTTATAATGCCAGAAATAATGCCATAATTAATGGTTTCATCTAGCTTTGCTTTTGAGGTGCGAATATCCAGAGTGAGTTTGTCAAAAACATATCGTTGATATTGTCTGATTAGTGATGCCAGTTGTCGTTGATGCCTGTTGATTTGTCCTGTTATTTGTTTAATTTTAGAAAGTGATATTGTTTCTTCTATTAAGCCTTTTGCCAATGGGTTGGCTAATTGGTAATAGGCTCGTAAGGTGATTAAAATTTGTTGTAATTGCGAGGCTTGTTGTGGATAGAGATATTTGAAATTATCAATTTTTTGTATTGTTTGATGATAACTTTTATCAATGACTTTCAGGTCATCTTGTTCAGCGGTTGCCACAGCGGACTCAAATTCTTGTTGAATTTTGACGATTGATTTTTCCGTTTCATCTGCAAATTTTAGCAATGGTAAATGAGTCGATTCAATAGAATTAATCAAGCTATTGATTTGATTGATTTTCCATGATGAATAAGCTAAAAAAAATAAAAATCCGATAATGCCGATGCCTGCAATTAGTATGATACGGTATCGGATAGGGTAGTCATTGATGGGCATAAGGAGTTAAATCTCTTTTGTTATTTGTAGGTTTTTTTCCTAAAAATATTGCAGTTTATTATTATTTTAATATAGCTTACTTTTAATGAATGGGTAAGGGGTTGCGGAGGCATGATGGGGCTTATTTTTTTCTATTGTAGGTTATTTATTCCGTATGTTTCGTAAGGGAATGGTTGGGCGTGCTTTAGTTGGCGGGAAAAAGTATTTATTGAGTAATGCTGTATGGAAGACGAGGTCGGTTGGAGATAAAAATTATTATTCCTGTCTATCCATGTGACATTAAATAAATGAAAGTAAGAACGGGACGTTATTTCGTGCCCGTTCCTTGAATCAAAAGCTCAGTTTTTTACAATTCAATTTTTTTATATTTAATTCGATGAAGTTGGTCATATTCCGCACCCAGTCGACGTTTTTTGTCTTTTTCATAATCGGCATAATTGCCTTCAAACCATTCAACATGACTGTCACCCTCATAGGCAAGGATGTGAGTGGCAATTCGGTTTAAAAACCAACGGTCATGAGAGATCACCACGATACAGCCAGGAAAAGCCAATAATGCTTCTTCTAAAGCTCGTAATGTTTCAATATCTAAGTCGTTGGTTGGCTCATCCAGTAATAGTAGATTGCCTCCATTACTGAGTAATTTGGCTAAATGGACTCGATTTCTTTCGCCACCCGATAAATTGCCAATTTTCTTTTGTTGATCGGTTCCTTTAAAGTTAAATCGACTGACATAAGCTCGTGAATTGATTTTATAATTGCCAATGGTCATGATGTCTTGGTCGCCAGAAATTTCTTCCCAGACATTTTTATTGTCATCTAATGCATCGCGTGACTGATCAACATGAGAAATTTTGACAGTTTCTCCTATTTTAATTGTTCCACTGTCGGGAGTTTCTTGACCTGTCAGCATTTTAAACAGAGATGTTTTACCTGCGCCATTTGGTCCTATGATGCCAACGATGCCTCCAGCAGGTAATTTGAATGAGAGGTCGTCAATCAGTAGGCGATCTTCAAAGCCTTTGGATAAATTTTCGATTTCAATGACTAAATCCCCCAAGCGAGGGCCTGGTGGAATATAAAGGTCTTGGGTTTCGTTGCGTTTTTGAAAATCTTGAGAGCTTAATTCATTGAAGCGACTGATTCTAGCTTTACTTTTAGCTTGTCTGCCTTTGGGGTTTGATCTGACCCATTCAAGTTCTGCTTTGACGGCTTTTTTACGGGCTGAATCTTGTTTTTCTTCAATCTCCAGTCGGGCTTCCTTTTGCTCTAGCCAGGATGAATAATTACCTTCATAAGGGATGCCATGACCTCGGTCTAGCTCCAGAATCCAGCCTGCAACATTGTCGAGAAAGTAACGGTCATGAGTAATCGCAACCACAGTGCTGGGGTATTCCTGTAAAAATCGTTCTAACCAGGCAACAGACTCCGCATCAAGGTGATTGGTAGGTTCATCTAATAGTAACATGTCGGGATTGGAAAGGACTAAACGACACAAAGCAATGCGACGACGTTCACCGCCAGACAATGTGGTGACATCCGCATCCCATGGAGGAAGTCTCAAAGAATCGGCCGCTATTTCCAATTTTCTTTCTATTTCCCAGCCTTGGCAGGCCTCTATGGCATCTTGTAATTTACCTTGTTCTTCCATCAGTTGATTCATTTCGTCATCACTCATGGGTTCAGCAAATTTCATGCTGATGTCATTGAATTTTTCGACCAGTTCAATGGTGTCTTTAACGCCTTCTTCGACATTGCCTTTGACGTCTTTGTTGGGGTCTAGTTCGGGTTCTTGTGGTAAATAGCCAATTTTAATGTCTTTTTGAGGTCGTGCTTCACCGTTGATATCTTTATCGAGACCCGCCATAATTTTGAGCAGTGTTGATTTGCCTGAACCGTTAAGTCCTAAAATGCCAATTTTTGCACCAGGGAAAAAAGATAAAGAGATGTCTCTAAGAATTTCACGTTTTGGCGGAACAACTTTGCCAACTCGGTTCATGGTAAAAATATATTGAGCCATAAAAAATGATTCCTCTTCTTTAAGTTTGAAATTCTATCGATACTAGCAAATTAATATATGGAACAAAATATCAATTCTAATTTTTCTTGTACTTGTCAGTTGATCAGGTAAAATACGCTTCTTTGATAAAGCTACACGTTGGGAGATGGTATGTTTACAAGTGATATGAAAATTGCGGGTTTTGATGATGAAATTTGGGATGCAATTCAAAAAGAAGAAGTCAGGCAAGAAGAGCATGTAGAATTAATTGCGTCTGAAAATTATACCAGCCCCCGTGTGATGCAAGCACAAGGTACGGTCTTAACCAACAAATATGCAGAAGGTTATCCTTACAAAAGATATTATGGTGGTTGTGAAAATGTTGATGTGGCAGAACAATTGGCGATTGATCGTGTTAAAGAATTATTTGGTGCAGATTATGCCAATGTACAACCACACTCAGGTTCACAGGCAAATGCAGCTGTTTATCTGGCGCTATTAAATCCTGGGGATACTATTCTAGGTATGAGTTTGGCAGATGGTGGTCACTTAACTCATGGTTCAAAAGTCAATTTTTCAGGTAAAATCTACAATGCAATTCAGTACGGTTTAAATAATGATACTGGCGAAATTGATTATGACAAAGTAGAAGCATTGGCTGATGAGCATCAACCGAAGCTAATTTGTGCTGGATTTTCAGCGTATTCCAGAATTGTTGATTGGCAACGTTTTCGTGATATTGCAGACAAAGTGGGTGCATACTTATTCGTTGATATGGCTCATGTGGCTGGATTGGTAGCTGTTGGCGAATATCCCAGCCCTGTACAAATAGCAGATGTAACGACCAGTACCACACATAAAACATTGCGTGGGCCACGAGGCGGAATAATTTTAGCAAAATCCAATCCAGATTTAGAAAAGAAATTTAACTCATTGGTTTTTCCTGGCTCGCAAGGTGGACCGTTAATGCATGTGATTGCCGCTAAAGCCATTGCATTTAAAGAAGCATTGCAAGCAGATTTTAAAGTGTATCAACAACAAGTGGTTAAAAATGCAAAAACCATGGCAAATGTTTTTATTGAGCGAGGTTAC
>JABHHM010000430.1 GCA_018671575.1 Methylococcales bacterium
GACTGAACAACTTTACATCTAAAGAAATCCAGCTTCTTTTTCAACAACATAGCAAGACAACAGGACAGTTATTTGATGAAGAAATTATTACCGAACTTTGGCAAGATACTCAAGGACAGCCTTGGCTAATCAATGCCCTAGGTTATGAAATGACATGGGAAAATAAAGACGCTAGAGATAGAGACCAACCCATTACTCTGGAACAATATTACATTGCAAGAGACAACTTAATTCAATCCCGCGCAACTCATCTTGATCAACTGGTCGATAAATTAAATGAACCACGAGTTCATGAGGTCATCGCCTCTCTTCTCTCTGGAGAACAAAGTGACTTAAAAACTTCACATGATGACTTACAGTACATTGAAGATTTAGGACTCATTATTCAAAAACCACAAATTAGAATCAGCAACAGAATCTATCGTGAAATTATCCCCCGAGAACTCACTGCCGTTACCCAAGCCAATATTACACAAGAACAGTCATGGTATCTGACCTCAGAAAACCATTTAGACATGAATAAACTATTAACGGCATTCCAACAATTTTACCGTGAAAACTCTGAAAGCTGGATTGAACGTTTTGATTACAAAGAAGCCGGATCACAATTATTAATGCAAGCCTTTTTACAACGAATTATCAACGGTGGTGGTCGAATTTTTAGAGAATACGCCCTCGGGCGAAAGCGAACTGATCTCTGCATAGAATGGCCAGTTGATCATAAAAAAGGATTTTATGGAGATGTTCAAAAAATTATCATTGAACTCAAAATACAACGAGGAAAACTTGAAACCATCATTGACAAAAGTTTAGAGCAAACAGCGGAATATGCTGATAAATTCAATACAGAAGAAGCTTATCTCATTATTTTTAATAATGATAAAACAACATCATGGGATGACAAAATTTGGCAAATGAATAAACAGCATAAAAATTATTTAATTGGGGTTTGGGGAATGTAGTTTAAGGATCATACTCATCATTTTAGAAAAAAATTATTATCTTACGGATAACAAGAACATGAAGAAACTCCCCATTGGTATCCAAACATTTGAAAAAATCCGCACTGGCAATTATGCCTATGTCGATAAAACCAAAATACTCCTAACACTGGTCGAAAAAGGCCAAGCCTATTTTCTATCTCGCCCCAGACGTTTTGGCAAATCTTTATTTTTATCAACATTAAAAGCCTTATTTGAAGGCCAAAAACACTTATTTCAAGATCTTTATATTGAAAAACGCTGGAATTGGCAAAAAACATACCCTGTCATTGAAATTAGCTTTGCAGACGGTTTATTAAGAACAGAAAAAGACATTCAAGATCGCTTAAAAATAATTTTTAAAGAAAACCAACGAAAACTGGATGTAACCTGTGATAAAACAAACAACATAAGAGAAGACCTACGCGAACTCATCATTAAAACCAGTGAAAAATACCAACAGAATGTTGTTGTACTGGTGGATGAATACGATAAACCGATGTTAGACAACATTTCCGACCCTAAAACCGCCTGTCTGATGCGAGATATACTACGAGACTTTTATAGCGTTCTCAAAGGTGCCGATCCTTATTTACATTTTGTTTTTTTAACCGGTGTCTCAAAATTTTCAAAAGTCTCTGTTTTTAGTGGTTTAAATAACCTTGAAGACATTTCGTTGATGCCTACTTTTGCCACCATCTGCGGATACACGCAAGCAGATTTGGAAAATACCTTTAACAGCCATCTACAAAACGTCAACATGAAAAGACTGAAAAAATGGTACAACGGCTACAATTTTTTAGGTGAAAGCATCTACAATCCATTTGATATTTTGTTATTCATATCCAACGATCATCATTACGAAAATTACTGGTTCAGCACAGGAACACCCACTTTTTTAATTGAACTAATCAAGCAACAACAATATTATTTACCCATGTTGGACAACTTAACTCTCGATAAATCTGCCCTGGAAGTCTTCGATGTTGATCAAATGAGCTTTGAAGCCATCTTATTTCAGACCGGTTATTTAACCATAAAAAAAGTCATCACCAAACGAGAAGAAAAACTTTATCGACTAGACTACCCCAACTATGAAGTACAAGTTGCATTTAACAACAGTTTAATTCAATATCTCACACAAGATCAGCGAAAAACACAATATAAAAATGATTGTCTTGATGCCCTGTATAACACAGATTTCAGCGCTCTAGAACGAACCTTAAAAGCCCTTTTTGCCAGCATCCCCTATCAAAATTTTACCAATAACACCCTGCAAAACTACGAAGGATACTACGCCAGTATTATTTATACTTATTTTAAATCCTTTGGAGAAAATTTAATCGCTGAAGACAATACCAACCATGGAAGAATAGATTTAACACTGAAAATTGAAAATAAAATTTATATTTTTGAATTTAAAGTGGTTGATGAAGATACGTCAAAAAATAGTGCCATACAGCAGATTAAAGAGAAAGGTTATGCTGATAAATATAAAAATGACAACGTCACTATTTATCTTGTCGGAATTGAGTTTAGTCGAGAAAAACGGAATATTGTTGGCTTTGAGGTTGTGGGGTAAGATATTATTATACCAAGAAGAAGCTTGGTTCATCCTCAATGGGAAGTTGTTGAAGGTTTGAGCAAATAAGTTAAATCTCTATTCTTATTTAACCGCTTTATCTGATTAATCGTCATGAATAACGATCAACCTGACAAAAAAGATCTAAAGTTCGTACGCAATAATCATTTTTCTTGCTTAATAGCCGGGAAGTTAGCATACTTATTAAGTAATATTCAGCTACCCCATGACGGCAAATTAATATAGTAGGGCGGATAAGCTGAAGGCGTTTCCACTGATAAAACTACTAGGAGGCTGTCCGAAAATGTAGGTTTTCGTCAGAACAAGGCAAAATTTGGCGAAAAAGCACAGTTTACAGGTGTAAATGAGCATTTTGAGCCGAATTTTAACGCAGTTCTGGCGGAAAGATGCGTTTTCGGACAGCCTCCTAGTGGATGCACTATCGCTTATCCACCCTACACTGTAACCGAATATTTACATTATTATAACTCTCATGAAATCGAAGAATGTAGGTAAAAGTATGGATAAGACAAAAGTTGACGATATGCTAATTGAGATGATATCACCAAAAATCAAAGAAATTGAAGAAAAATTCAGTCAGGGCAAAGGTTTAGATCAGGATGATATCAATACATTGTTATTAAAGTCACAATATAACCATATCAATCATTTGGATAACAAATTAAACGAAGTAACTCAAAGCGTTGTTGGCCTGGAAGGAAAGTTTATTGGCTTAGAAGGTAAATTTGTTACTTTAGAAGGTAAATTTGTTACTTTAGAAGGTAAATTCGAAACTTTCAAAGCAGAAATGAGAGAAGATTTTGAAAAACGCATGGGACAACTCGAAACAAATTTTTCAAAACTAGAAACCAATATCCAAAAAAGTATCAATGATACAATGAAATGGTATATTGGTGGTGCTGGCGTTATATTAATTTTATTGAAAGCACTGGATATTTTTATAAAATAACCCGTCTCTCACAGGCTAGCCCTATTTTGTAGCATGCCTCTTGAATTAAAAATTGATAGAAAACCCAAATCCACTACGAGGGCTCTCTTTCCAAAAAACCTGCTTGAAGAATATGCTTTAAATTATAAACCCATACCCCCTGTTTTAATGGATATGGCTCATCAATGGGAGCAATAACCATTGACTGTGTTGGACAAATAACCTTTTGGGCTTCAAAAAAACCTTGTGTCAGTACAGGTGTTGAAGAAGACTTAATTTCAGTGGCTATTTTATGATTGCCTTTTTCTAAAACCAAATCAATTTCGGCACCACTTGATGAACGATAAAAACTGGGAGTATATCGTGAAAAATGCTGTATTAAGCTTTCTATAACATAAGACTCATACGATGTACCTAATATCGGATGCCCAAGTAAATCATTAAAACTTTCAATACCCAGCAAACAATGAATGAGACCACTATCACGAATATATATTTTAGGTGATTTAATTAATCTTTTTTTAGTATTCGTATGAAATGGTTTGAGTTGCCTAATAACAAACGTGCCTTCTAAAATATCCAGATAATGTTTAATTGTTGGATTACTCACCCCCATTGATGATGCTATTTTTGAAGCATTTAACAGTGAACCATTCAGGTGAGCAAGCATTGTCCAAAAACGCCTTAACGTGGTGGCAGGTATCCTTATACCCAACGCAGGAATATCCATCTCTAAAAAAGTCCGAATATAATTAACGCGCCAGTCAAAACTTAATTCAGTATCGTATAGATAACTATTTGGATACCCTCCCTGCAACCATAGCCGCTGTTGATCATCAACTTCATTTGCAACAAATGGCGCTATTTCTATATAAGAAATACGTCCTGCCAATGTTTCTGAGCTTTGTTGAATTAATTCTTTAGATGCAGAATATATCACCCCAAATTGTCTAGACAATTTTTTCAAA
>JABHHM010000377.1 GCA_018671575.1 Methylococcales bacterium
AACGGGAAGTTATTTCGTGCACGTTCCTTATTATGTGTCTGATTATTATGTGTCTGAGAACTTAGACTCAGCATCCATATTTTTATGAAGAATACGAATAACAATGACTTTACTTTTTGTGTCTTCACGATAATAAATAATATGACTCCCCTGAGGAAACTTCCTGTAACCAGGTTTTATGTAATCACACTTTTTTCCGATTGAAGGCGTTTCAGATAACAAATGAAAACCATCATCAAATTGCTTAATGTACAAATATCGCTGATCTCGCCCCCAGCGTTTTTCAGTAAAAATAGCAATTTTTCTCAAATCTTGCTTGGCTTTACGGGTTAAAGCAAATACTTTCATCCCTCAATTTCACTGTCAAGCTCAGTCATAAAAGCATCATATTCATAATCAGAAATTCCACTTTTTTCTCCGTCATCAAGTGCATTTCTCAAAGTTTGAAGCTTAGTTTCAGTATTTTCGAGCATTCTCAATGCAGCCCTCATTACTTCACTGGCGGAACCAAATCGCCCACTTTCTACTTGACCCGCAATAAAGCAATCAAAATGCTCGCCCAAAGTAACACTCGTATTTTTAGCCATAATCCACCTCAGTTATACCAATATATACCTAATTATGGTATGCAATGCATAAAAAGTCACCATCATTATTTCCCCATCTTCTCAGCTTCAATCATTTCTTCATACAGCTTAAACAAATACTCAAGACGTTCTTCATCACTTTCAAAGGGTTTCTTTCGGTAGCATTGCTCTACCGCCAAATCCATTTCATGATGGGCTTGACGTAAACCTTTGGGCATTTTGTCAGGGTCATAGAGTTCCGCCATGGTTTTTTCTGGATGTTGTTCACGTTCGTCGAGTACGTTGAAAACGTGGTCTTCGAGGGTTGTTTTTTGGGTGTCGGTAATTTCTGGAAAGGGGAAGGTGTTGTAGCAAAGGGCAGAGGAATAACGGTAATCTGTTTTAAGGCGACCTGCAACGGTGCGCACCCATGTCATGTGGATGAGGGACGAGATGATGGCGAAGATAAAAGGTTCTGGGTCGTAGATGGCTTGTGCAGAATCGAGAATAATTGTATCTTTTTCAAGAAAACCTATTGGAATGTAATATCGTCTTTCAGATGATACTCGTGGAATTATTATTGAGTTTTGTTTACCATATCTTGTTTCAGCAAAACGATGTGATGAAATTGCCTTAACTTGAGTTGCTTTCTTTTTACTTGCTAAACGGAATTCTCGCACTTGTTCTATGCGCTTATTTACACATTTAATAGATTTGGCTAACGTCAAATCTTTATCTTCTACCCAAAGGCAAAAACGATGTTTATCATTAATAAACTCTGATGAACCAATTAGCTTTTTTATAAACATATTAGTTTCTGGTAAAACATCAAGAAGAGTGTTTCGCTCTTCTTGATTAAGTAACAAAAACCCACCGTCAACCGCACCATTACCACGAAGCATTGCAGGTATCATTGAAAGTGGAGATGAACGCTTAGATATTGTTATATTTCTAGCATTTGTCAAATACGAATTTATATTTTTAACAGTATTGGTTAAACCACCATTAAAGATTAACTTTGGTGCTGCTGATAAATTTCTCACTCCAACAATTACACAAGTAACACCAGCATTACCCTTTGCATTATTTGTCCATTTGAATGACTGATGAGCAAAACATATCTCAATATTCATATCAAAAACATGAGGCCAAAGCAATGCAACTTGCTCCCCTTGATTTATAGAATTTGTTGATACAAATGCAAATTTCGTACTAGAGTTTTTAATATATTTTGCCCCTAATAAAAACCAACTGGCAATATAATCAAGACTTTTAAATTTTGTTATTCCTTTAAAAACTAAAGCTAAATCATTTTTTTGTTGTAATGTTTGAAGACTATACCCCAAATAAGGCGGATTCCCCATAATATAAATCTCCACCCCATCATCCTTCGGACAAACCCCCTCCCAATCCAACCGAGTCGCATTACCACAAACAATATGCCCACCCTTCTGCAAAGGCAATGTCGGTTTAGCACAACCAAAAACACCTTTAAATGCCAAATTCATTTGATGTTCTGCCAGCCATAATGAAAGTTTGGCTGTCTCATGAGCAAAATCATCCAGTTCTATACCATAAAACTGAGTCAGTAAAACCCCTGATTGTGCCAATTTCCAGTTGTCTGGACTGATTTCTTGTAGCCGTTTAAAAATTTCAATCTCTAGTTTGCACAGTTCTTTATAGGCAATAATCAGGAAATTTCCCGAACCACAGGCAGGATCAAATAAACGTAGATGATAAAGCCTATCTAAAAGCTTGGTGAGTTTGTTTTCAATATTTTTTTCACTGGCCATGGCTTTTTCAAGCTGTTCTTTAAAATCATTCAAAAACAGCGGTTCAATCACTTTCATGATATTGGCAACCGAGGTGTAATGCATTCCCAAACTACCACGTTGGTCGCTATGCACGACCGCTTGCATCATTGAACCAAAAATATCAGGGTTGATTTGCTTCCAGTTAAGCGTACCTGCATCAATGATCATTTTACGTGCTTTGGTATTCAGTTTTGGTGCGGGGTAATTCACCTCAAACAAGCCACCATTGACATAAGGAAAGGCTTTTAAATAAGCAGGTTCATGATTCCGCTGTCTGACATTAAGCACTTTAAATAAAACAATGAGATAACCCTGCAAATCACTACCGTCTTCAAGAGTATGTGAGGCGACTGCATTGGTAAACTGATCCTCTTTAAAAATACCCGTATCTTCGGCAAAGAAGCAGAATAATAGTCGTGACAGAAAAATATTTAGCCCATGTCTTTCGCTATCACTCTCAATATGATTTTCTTGAATAATAATATCGTAAAGCTGTGCCAGTTTTTCAGCTGCTTTAACATCGGCAAGATTTAGGCTTTGAATTTGTGTTTTTTCCATACCAGCCCAAGGCAAGAAAAAGGCGTAGTGTTCACTGAGTTTAGTAAAAGGAATATCAAGACTATCCCCTACAACGGTATCCACGGCTAACAGTGTTTTATAGTCAGTAACAATAATAAAACGGGGATTGTGCTTTAGAATAGCATCGTTATGTTGTGCTTCATCAATGGTTAGAAGTAAATCATTTTGTCTTTCAATTTTAAAAAATAACTTTTTTTTCCAAAGTATCTCGCCGTCATTATTAGCTTGATTATAATCGCCTTTTTTAAGCCGTGTGATGGATGATTTAGGGAAGTCATAGGCAAGCAGTAACTCATAAATAAATTCATTCTGGAAATTTTCTTGGCTATTATTTTGACTGTGCAAATTTATGATAGAGTCTATCTGTTGTTCAAGCTTGTTTAAATCCATATCGAATTAATCCCATCAACAAAGCCCATTAGACAACAACAAAAGCTCACTGTATAACATTTATAATTTCAATCAAAGCTTGTTCATCAATCACTTTAACACCTAACTTTTCCGCTTTATCCAATTTTGACCCCGCATTTTCACCTGCAACAACACAAGTGGTTTTTTTTGAAACACTGCCACTGACTTTAGCACCTAATTCTTGTAATTGACGTTTAGCGTCATCCCGTTTGAGCGTTTCCATACCACCTGTTAAAACAAAAATTTCACCATGTAAGGGCAACAGCTCAATCGGTTTTACTTCAATATTTTGCCAATAAAGACCTGAATCAATAAGTTGTTCAACAATTTGCTCGTTTTCTATTTTGCTAAAAAACTTTTTGATATTTGAGGCAACAACAGGGCCAATATCAGGAATCTGTTCCAGTACCGCTAATTCAGCGTGTTTAATGGCATCCAGATTACCTAAGTTATTGGCCAACGACAAAGCGGTTGCTTGTCCTACTTCTCTGATACCCAGTGAATAAATAAAACGATCCAATGTGGTCTTTTTGCTTATTTTTAGAGATTTAATCAGATTGTCGGCCGATTTTTCACCCATGCGTTCCAAGTTTTTCAACTGTTCTATGGATAATTGATACAAATCCGAAATATTATGAATCAGCTCAAGGTCAACCAACTGTTCAACCAGTTTGTCGCCCAAACCATCAATATCCAGTGCTTTTCTTGATGCAAAATGCTTAATGGCTTCTTTGCGTTGCGCCTGACACATTATTCCACCCGTACAGCGAATGCTGGTTTCGCCCTCTATTTTTTCCACCTCAGAACCACAAACGGGACATTCATCAGGCATGGTGAATTCATCGAGCGACTGTTGTCGTTTTTCACTTAATGATCGAACAATCTCAGGAATCACATCCCCAGCCCGTCTGACATAGACTGTATCCCCCACTCGAACATCTTTCCGTTTAATTTCATCGGCATTATGCAAAGTAGCATTGGTCACAATGACACCCCCTACTAACACAGACTCTAATCTAGCGACAGGTGTTAACACTCCTGTTCTACCGACCTGTACATCAATGGCTATCACTTTTGACAAAGCTTCTTGAGCTGGAAATTTATGAGCAATTGCCCAGCGAGGTGCACGTGACACAAAACCCAACTGCTCTTGAGTTTTAAACTGATTGACCTTATAAACCACACCATCAATTTCATAAGGTAATTGGTCACGTTTGTGTAAAATATTTTGATAAAAAGCCAAACATGCCTGAGCATCTTCAGCCAATGAACTTTCAGGACAAACGGGCAAACCCCATTGCTTTAATAAAGCCAATGCATCACTGTGATAATCTGGTAAAAAACCTGACGATACTTGACCGATAGAGTAACAAAACATGGATAACGGTCTATTTGCTGTGATTTTTGAATCCAACTGCCGAAGACTACCTGCGGCTGCATTACGAGGGTTTGCAAAAACTTTCTGAGCATTTTTCAATGCTTTTTGATTCATTTCATTGAAACCCTGCAAAGGCATAAAAACTTCACCTCTCACTTCCAGCTTCTCGGGGATATTATTTCCCATTAACTTCAATGGAATGATGGCAATGGTTCTTATATTTTCAGTAACGTTCTCACCCGTTTTTCCATCACCACGAGTTGCGGCACGAATCAAACACCCATTTTCATACTGCAAACTGATGGCAAGCCCATCTAATTTAGGCTCTGCAAAATACTGAAAATCACTGGATGCCAAGCGATCACACAAGCGTTGATTGAAATCAAGAATATCCTGATCATCAAAGGCATTGGCAAGAGACAGCATAGGAACTTCATGAGTCACTGTCTGGAATTTTAATAATGCTGGCGCACCCACTCGCTGAGTCGGTGAATCCAGTGTCAAACATTGAGGAAATTGTTTTTCTAACGATTGTAATTCAACAAATAGTTTGTCGTATTCTGCATCAGGAATGGTGGGTTCATCCAATACATAATATTGATAGCCATATTGATGCAGCTGGTCTCTTAGCCATTGGATTTTTGCCAAATCCTGGTGGGATGGCATCATTTCTTATCGGGGTGCATTTGGCCCTGTAATCCAAATTGCAAAATTTCATCTCGCAAATGATCAATGGTTTGCTTGGTCATGGTACTGCGAGAATGATCAACTAAATCACCATTTAATACTTCAGCCACCGTTTGTGCGGTATAGAGCATGTCGGAAAACATTTCTAAACCATCTTTAGCGCCAGGTAATTTTAAGAAGAAAGAAATTCCTGGTGTTACGGTTCCTTCTAAGCCATCACTGATAAAGTAACCTGGCTCAATCATATTGACAACACTGAACATAGACTCTTCCTTGCCATCCACTTCAGTCATTCGATGAAATATATTCATCTCCCCATAAACCAATCCAGCTTCTTTAAAGGCTTGAGAAAGTTGTTCTCCGTTAAAGCGTTCGTCAGCTTCCGCCACAACACTGATGACAATGATTTTTTCAGAGTCATCTTTTTGATCATCAACGTCATTGGGCATATCTTGTTCTGTTGAGATATTTGGAAAACGATCAAGCTCTGCCTGTTTTCTGTCTGCAACAATGTTATTGAGACCTGAATCAACCATGACATCATCATTCAAATTAACGCCTTCAAATTCTTCATTGAGATCATTGTTTTTGTCTGAATAGATATCTTCTGCTTTAGTGTGAAATCGATCCCACAAATATATACCGATAATGACTGAAATGCCGATGGTTATAAGAATAATCCTTAATACTTCTGTATCCATGTCGTTTACCACTCATTCATTTAAAAATTTGAGAAAAGGCAGAGATTAAAAGATGCAATTATCTCTACGGTAATCGTAACTGGTCGGCATTATATCATCTAGTTAGACAGAGACAAGACATGCCTTGCCCTACATGACAAATATTCAACATTTTTTTAAGGACAAATTCAGGTTTTAATCATTTCAACCGCTTCATCCACATCAACCGCAACCAATCTTGAAACACCAGGCTCCTGCATGGTAACTCCAGACAACTGATTGGCAAGTTCCATCGTTGTTTTATTGTGAGTAATAAAGATAAACTGGACTTGTTTTGACATTTCGCGAACCAATTCACAAAACCGTCTAACATTAGCTTCATCCAACGGCGCATCCACCTCGTCTAGCATACAAAAAGGCGCAGGATTCAAGTCAAAGATGGCGAATACCAGAGAAACAGCGGTTAATGCTTTTTCTCCACCCGATAGT
>JABHHM010000205.1 GCA_018671575.1 Methylococcales bacterium
ATTATTGACAATGAAAGATCATTTTTTACTGCGATTTCAGATGAAAAGCAAATGGTTTTGATTAAATATGAGGTGATTTCGGGATAAATTATGAAAAAATGTGAATAATTTTGCTGTCATGCACGCTTACCGGAAGTTCACGGTAAACCTTTTAATGATTTGGGGCCATTTCGTGGCATTAAGACTGAAAAACTTAAATTATTAGACATGTGTGACACCAATTTTGGTTGGACAATTGAAATGCAATTGAAAGCCATTGTGCATCAGTTACGCTATTGTGAAGTTGATGTGAGTTATCGCCAGCGTATAGGCGTATCAAAAATAACAGGGACTGTTCATGGAACATTGATGGCAGGTTATAAAATCATCAGTACCATTATTAAATACAGGATAATTCTGACTGGAAGGATGGTTTCAATTATCAAATCAAAATATAAGGTTCTAAGACAATGAAGAAAAAAATTCAAAATCATCATGACCTTTACGGTAGAAATAAAAATCTCTATTTTTTTAAAACTTTATTATTCCGATGCTTAAGTTAAATACCCATGCCTTATAAATCTAAAATCATCAATTATTCAAAATATATATTTGCCATTACTCAGATTGTTTTTATAGTTGCATTTATATATTTGATGAATACGTCCACAATGACTGAAACTGAATTAGACAATCAGTTGATGAATACTAAGATAACACCCTCTATTGATTTTGATCATCATCATCGTCTTTGGGAGCAAGTGTTGCAACAATCTACCGAAACTGTTTTTAACAGTACGGGAATTAATTATGCAAAGTTACATAAAAATCATGAAATATTGATAAAATATACTCGTTTATTACAGGCTGTGACGAGTCAACAATTTGAACGTTGGACACGAAATCAACAATTATCTTATTTAATTAATGCCTATAATGCCTTTTCAATTTTATTGGTTGCAAAGCATTATATTAATGATGATGGCGAAGCAATTGACTCGGTCAAAGAAATTGGTGGAATACTAAAGTCAACTTGGGAAATTAAAATATTCAATTTACTTGGAAAATATAAAACACTGGATGACCTTGAACATATTGCCATCAGACAAAATTTTAATGAACCCCGAATTCACTTTGTCCTTAACTGTGTGTCCGTTGGTTGCCCTAAGCTCAAAACAGCGCCCTATATTGCAACTCTACTGGATAGGCAGTTAGAAGAGGCGACTCGTGATTTTATCTTGGATCCTTATAAAAATAGAATTGATGTGAAAGAAGAAACATTGTACATATCACAAATATTTGACTGGTATGAAGTTGATTTTACTACAGGCACTGAATCGGTTATTAATTTTGTTTTACAAAGAATAACGGGCGACCCTTTGTTGCGACAAAAAATATTAGAAGATTACGAACTTGATTTTATTGCATATGACTGGATGCTTAATTCAGTAAAAAATTTGCGAAAAATTTCATAGCGACATAAAAATGACTGATTTTATGGATTGTTTTTTAGTCTTCAGGAATGCATTCTTTGGTGTTGATTTTACGTTGTCGTACCAGATGATAAGTTACCGCAACGGGGCAAATTCCAGTTGTTCCTGCTAATAGAGAGAAAATGGCAATGAGTGAAGCTGGAATCCAGTAGTAATCAATATTATAACTGTATAAAACTAGTCCGCAGAAACTTAACGTTCCCATCATGCAAGAATTAATTAACAGAACCACTTTAGGCGGCACTTTTTTATCAATTTTTATTTTATCTAGTCCCAGGGATTTAAGTAATCTAGTTAGGATATTGATTACTGAGAATGGGAAGCCAAATATGACTTCTATAATGCTTGCAAGGAATAAATAACCATATGAAATGAAGGTTAAATGTTCTTGGAAATTGATGGCAATTAAGGCAAGTAATGCAATGAGACCATTGAATATTAATTCAATGTGATATTGCAACGTATAGAAGTTGGGATCAAGGTTTTGGGTCATAATGTTATCAATGAAATTATGTTTTTCATGCTCATTCTAACTATTATAGACTTTATTTTTGTATTCTCTTAAATTTTATCTTCCTTAAGTACCCATATCAAACTATATAAATATATGTGAGAAAATTTTTGTTACAACGTGGTGAAATATTCTAAATGTGAAACTTATTATAAAATAATTTGATGAGAGTTATTGGTAGAAAAATATGGATAAATTAAGAGAAATAATTTTAACAAGTGATACCAGAGAGGGTCGTTTATTTGATGTTATTATTCAGTCATTAATCGTCATTTCACTGATTGCCTTTTCTATTGAAACATTACCTGATTTATCTCGGGGATTTTATAATTTTTTAGAATCAATTGAGTTTGTCATTGTTGTCATTTTTTCATTTGAATATGCATTGAGGATTTTGGTGGCAGAAAATAAACCTAAATATATATTCAGTTTTTATGGAATTATTGATTTGCTTGCCATATTGCCCTTTTATTTTACAGCCAGTGTCAGTCTTCAAACTCTAAGAATATTGAGATTGTTAAGGTTGTTTAGAATATTTAAGCTGACTCGTTACAATGCTGCAATATCCAGAATAGTGAATGCTGTTATGATTGCAAAAGAGGAATTAATTATCTTTACGGTGGTGACTCTGATGCTTTTATATTTGTCAGCAGTTGGGATTTATTATTTTGAACATGCGGTGCAACCAGAGCGTTATAAGTCAATATTTGACTGTTTGTGGTGGGCTGTTTCGACATTAACGACGGTTGGTTATGGAGATGTTTATCCCATAACGATGGGTGGACGAGCATTTACTTTTTTAATATTAATGTTGGGGCTTGGAATTGTTGCCGTGCCTACAGGAATTATTGCATCGGCATTGGATTGTGTAAGAAGGGATGAGCGGGATTCTGAACAAGGCGACACGCAATGAATAAATTTGTTGCGTATCCGCTTGTTTCATGTTCATCCTTAATTGTTTCTATAGGCTTTTTTTAATATTAAATGAATACAACATTAAGACAATAACGTAATGGGTAATGCCTAATACAATAGTGCCCATAAAAAATAGTGCCCAGCTGATATTAAATAAAATGACCAGTAAGACTAATGAAAAAATGACGCTGTCAAGGTGGTCAATGACTAAAAAGAGTTTGCCAATGGTTTTCTTTCCATGTTGTCCAGGGGCAATTTTTAGTTGTCTTTTAATGAGTGAATTGGGTAATTCTCCTAGTATATATCCAGTGCCAAGTGTTAGATTTACCAATAGATAACCGACCGTGAAACTGCTAAAATTTAAATTTATTGAGATCATTAAATAATCTAGGCACTCCAGCTCATTGATGTGTGCCCATTCTCCAAACAACATTCCTTGTAGGCTACCTAAAACACTGCATGTCAATACCATTATCAATACACCTCTCCATGTTTTGTTTTTTCCAAATAATGGTTGGTGATTAAGTTGAATGTTGGAGTCTATTGGATAATTAAATAGAGGTAGCCAGTTAAATTTGACGACAAACATATGCAGAATTCCACTGATAATAAGTGGCAGACTCATCCATAAAATTTGAAAACTAAGTAAGCTGAGTGATGGTGTCATTTTTATAGGGTTTAATTTTAAGTATAGTGGCTATTATAAAGTATGGGTTTTTATGTACTCAACTGAGTTTGGGTCTTATGCCATTATCATATTGGTTTTTTATATAATTAATAAAGCCCTTAAACCCAGGGCACTCATCATCTGATGGTTGCCAATATTTGAACAACACGGAGCAACCTGCTTTGCAAAGTTGATAGGCATCACATTGCAGGCAAATAGATTTTGGGCGGCAGATATTGAGTGTTCTTTTTTTAAATTTTTTACTGCTACTAACTTGCTTGATCGATTCCTCAAAGACATTGCCAAGCCACTGAGGATTTGTGGCGCCGCCAGCCTCAAGACATGTTTCAGTATTACCGTCCCAATGAATATCAATGGAGCCAGAATGAACGGGGCAAACAATGTCATTGGCAGGTATTTCATGATGGATGGAGTACAGTAGGCTTTCTATCGGGTTGAGCCATAAATCTGGGTCATTATCGCGTTTTTCAAAATACCATTGCGCGGCTTCAATTAAAAAATTGGATGTTTGTGAAAACTGTGGGAAAACAGTGTCGATATTAACCAAACCATCTCCTTCGGGAATAAAAAAGCCCAAATGAATTTGTTTTAACCCCAATTGGTATAAATAGTCTAATAATTGGTTTGCACCATAATTAATGACGGGAAGGGTCATGGCGGAAGTTACTCCGAGTGATAATTCATTGTTTAATAAATCACCAACATGGATTTCCCAGCGTTCTAATAATTTGGCTTTGTTGAAGCGAGTTTCAGGTTCATAAGATGTACAGACTTTGTCAAAAAACTGGGCAATATTCAAACTGTCTTCTGACAATAGATTACTGACAAGAATAATTTCAAAATGAATGTTGCTTGCTTTGAGTTTAGCCCTGAATTCTGGGATTGCTTCTGCAAAATAGGCTAGTCCTAATGTAGTCGGTTCGCCACCGATGATGTGAATTTCTGCGTGACTTCGGTTTGAGTTTTGTAAATGTTCACTGATTTGGTCTGCTAATGAAATGAGTTGGTTTATTTCAATTTGTCCAGAGCTGTCCTTAATATCATTGTGAATATAACAATGATTGCAGCGTAGGTTACAGGCACGGGTGACGTTAATTTGGTAGAGGAAGTTATCATTATTCACATTTTTCTCATTGAATGGATGTAATTCTCTAATATGGTAGCAAAATTTAACTATCCGAAAAACGAATCTGGGTATTAAATATTTATATGATGAATTTTGTTGAAATTAGTCATTCGTTTAGATTAGAATTTGTCCCACTTAACCTCAGTGATTAATAATGTTGCAAATTGGACCGTATAAACTTAAAAATAATCTAGTGCTTGCTCCTATGGCTGGTGTGACCGATCGTCCATTTAGAGAACTTTGCAAACAGCATGGGGCTGGAATGGCTGTTTCTGAAATGGTGTCCTCCAATTCTATCTTATGGGGTAGTGAAAAAACCAAAAGAAGAGCCAATCATGACGGGGAAACTGAACCTAAAATTGTGCAAATTATGGGAGCAGACCCTAAGTTAATGGCTGAGGCAGCTGTCTATAATATAGATAACGGTGCTCAGATCATTGATATTAATATGGGATG
>JABHHM010000400.1 GCA_018671575.1 Methylococcales bacterium
AAAAATAGGCGTGTAGTCGCTCTACATAACTATTTTTGTGGCAAAGAAGACGGACAAAAGAGCCAGTAAGATGGGTAGTTTATTTATTGCGAGTTACCTTACTCAAAGGGCATCATGTTTTTCCTGTTTTTTATTAATATTAATAATTAAACCAATGAATGAGTCTCTACCTCGTCAATTTTTTCCTTATGGTGATTTGTCTTACCTATTAGGTTATCCCGAATCAGCTGGAATTATCAGAAAAAAAGTTGAAGATTTCTGTGTTGATGAAGAATTGTCTTTTGAGCCTTCTGGTTCGGGGGAGCATTTATTTCTTAAGCTGATAAAACGACAGTTAAATACCGATGATATGGTGAAAAAACTATCAAAGGAATTTAATGTGCCTCGTGTTGCGATTGGTTACGCAGGGAAAAAAGATAAATACGCTGTTACCAGTCAATGGTTTAGTGTTCATTTACCTAAAAAAGACGATCAATTACAGTCTCATGTGGATGCTTTATCTGACCAATTTGTTCAAATAGAACAGCAAACAGAACATTTGAAAAAACTCAAAAAAGGCTGTATTAAAAGAAATCATTTTAAAATCATTGTAAGAGAAATAAGCCATCAAACCTCTGTTGAGGACAGATTGCAGCAAATCAAATTAACAGGTGTGCCAAATTATTTCGGTCAACAGAGATTTGGTAATCACAATAATAATTTGCTTAATGCCGATCGCTTGTTTGGTCAAAAAAAATCAAAATTCAAACGTACTCAAAAATCTATGATATTGTCTGCGGTGCGTTCCTATTTGTTTAATTTGATACTCAGTCAAAGAATTGAGGATGGAAGCTGGAATAAAGCCGTGATTGGTGATGTCATGCAACATGCATCATCTCATAGTATTTTTCAATATCAACAATTTGAACAAGACGTTGAGCTTAGAACCAATCAGTTAGACATGCATCCCACTGGTGGACTTTATGGTGCAGGAAATTCATTGACCCGTGGTGGCATTCATCAATTAGAGGAAAGCCTTTATAATGCTCATGCTGATTGGTGTCAGGGGTTAGAAAAAAATAAATTGAAGCATCATCGCAGGTCACTGCGACTCAGGGTAGAAAATTTGTCTTGGGAGTGGCTTGATGAAGAGGTTTTACAGCTGAATTTTTCATTGGTCAGTGGTAGCTATGCGACTGCCTTTTTAAGAGAATTAGTGGTTCTTTAAAATTATTGTATAAACGTCCATCATTCAATTTTTTGTACTATATTGATTGGTTATATTCATCAATTATAGAGTGCATTTCATGAGTGACTCATCTCAATCCTACGAAAATAATTTTTCCCGTCAATCCAACCCATTAGCTAACCCTTGTATCATGTTGATTTTTGGTGCATCGGGTGATTTGACTAAGCGCTTATTGATTCCTGCCTTGTATAATTTGGCATGTGATGGTTTGTTACCAGAAAATTTTGCGGTGCTGGGTGCTGCGGTGAGTGATTTAACAACGGATGATTTCCGTCAGCTGATGTGTTCAGAGGACAATGGTTTAAAAGCCTTTCATACCCGTAAAAAATTTGATGAAGAAAAAATGAACTGGTTGGTTGATCGTTTTCATTACCAGAATTGTCGTTTTGATGCCGTTGAAGATTTTATTGATTTGAAAAAAACGGTGACTCAATTGGATGAGCAGTATCAAGTTGGTGGCAATGTATTGTTCTATTTTGCTACTTCACCGATGTTTTTCGGTACTTTATGTCATAATTTACACGAAGCAGGTTTTAATACCGAACCTGGGTGGAAACGCATCATTGTTGAAAAACCTTTTGGTACAAATCATCAGTCAGCGGTTGATTTAAACAAAGCCATTCGCACACATTGGGATGAAGATCAGCTTTATCGTGTGGATCATTATTTGGGTAAGGAAACGGTACAAAACTTGTTGTCTTTCCGTTTTTCAAATGCAATGTTTGAACCACTCTGGAATAAAGCCCACATTGATAATATTCAATTCAATGTGTGTGAATCGGTCGATGTGGGATTGCGTGGCGGTTATTATGATAAGTCTGGAGTGTTGCGGGACATGATGCAAAATCAT
>JABHHM010000485.1 GCA_018671575.1 Methylococcales bacterium
AGGCAAGTTAGATGAGGGGATAATGCCAACCAATAATTGTGATGAATTTGCTTTGGCTTGATGGCGTAAAGTGGTTTGTTGGTCGATTGGAATATTTTTTAGTTGGTCGTTGGTAATCAGATGATTCATGATTATTCGACTAAAAAAGGCCGTTTTTGTTGGTTTGTGACGTGAATATTTGGAAACACTTTGATAGAGTAATAGGGTGCTTTTGATGGGGATTTTTTGTTCACCAATTTTGATTAAAATGTTTTTATCAAATGCGGTTGCTGCGATTACTGGTGATGTTGTCGTGACAATGGCACTCAGTAAGCATAAAAGATTGAGAGAAAATGTGTTTTTTTTCATTATTTTAAAGTATGGAAAAAATGAAGTTTAAAAGCCATGAATGGACACAAATAAACACTAATTTATTTTAGAGTTATAAAAAATATTAGTGGAAATTTGTGTTCATTAAGTGATTTCAAAAATAGCTCAGTTTTAATCGTAAAAATACAGAGCACCTTTTGTTAGCACCGTCACCGCACTGGCAACTGCATGAGGGATCAAGATATTTGAGGCGGCAACCCGTGTTTTGGTGTCTCTATTATATAAAACTTCAGGATGTTCATAGGCAATTCCAGCAGTATGAGTCAGTATGTCTCTGACAGGCCACTCAGTATCATATTCACCAATAATTTTTGAAACTTTTTCATGGGCACTGAGTTGGTATTCATCATAATAATCTTCTATCCAACCTTCCCAACCTGCATGAGAATTTGATGAAGAAACCCAGACATGGTGGGGTTGAGCAACGTCACCGACGGCATGTAAGGTAAAGCCAATCATTTCCAAAGAAGGGTCTAAAATAAATTGGTCATACCAGTATTTGGCTAAATTATCGATGGGTTGCCAGGCTATATTTTGGAAGTCTTCGTAGTGTTTGCCAATAGTTGAATGGCTACCTTGTCTATAGTGAGCCTCGGTGGAGTTGAAGTCTTTTTCATGTAATTGAAGATTGTACAAATAGTATTTTGCGTAAGTGTCAATATTGGCCCACCAGCGAGGGTCTTTGGTGTGGTAACGGTAATCATAGCCTCCATGGTCATTACCGTGTGCATCTTCTCCACGGGTCATATTGAGGAAGTGCCAATAAGAAGTGTATTGTACAATAAATCCACCTAATCCACCTATTGGTGCGCGTTCATAAGGACGCCACCATTCTCCTAGTCGAGTATCCTTGAATTCATCAACATCATAAGCTGCTTGACCTAAAATTTCACCTGCATTTTCTTCACTGCCCGCGGCTTTGACGTAAAAGGCATAAGCCAGTTTTTCATCTTCACTGGCATAACTGGAATTCATGAAGCTTAATGCATCAATGACTATTCGTTTGTGTATGGGCTGTGACCAAGCATGTATCTGGCTGGAATTGATGGTGAAAAACGACACAATAGATAGTAATACCAGTTTTTTCATGGTTGCTCCAGTGATTTAGAGAAAAACTTATAAGTAGGTGACCATAATTATATAGTATAATGTTATTTTATAGCAAAACTATAGGGGTGTTTACGCACATTTAATTTGATATTACAGGGAAAGTAATAGCAGAGGGTGATGGGCGGTATAAGGTTGGTGACGAACGGATTATGTGTTTATTTCTTACCTTAGTTCATTGATTAGATTATTTATTTTATCATCATTAATAGCCTGTAATGCCAGTTGAAAAATTTTTCTCAATTGTTGAATAATTTGCTTTTTTCCCATATGTGAAGTGATTTCAGCAGGTTCATTGTCCTGCATTAAAAATAGAACCAATAAGTCACTCTGGTGGTTTTTAATTTGGGGAAATTTAGATGGCTGAGATAAAATATATAAAGCTGTTTTTTTCAATAAAATTCTAAAATAATCAAATGATTGTAAGCCATGGGAAAAAGTTACTATCTGGCTCCATTCTTGTTGAGATGGGCTGTTATTATTATTGCTCATCAGTCTGATTAGTTTGGTGACAACCGCGGGTTCTAAATCTTTCAGTTCATAGGCGAGTTGGTGAGGAAAATGTTCACTGAAAATTTCTTCAGCTTGATTGAAAAGAGTTGTTCCTGTATTGGATAGTGGTTTGATGATTAATAGGGAATGTTCGCCACTACTGGCTTCTTTTTTTGTGCCAACATGTACGCTGGAAAATTGATTTTTAAGCCAAAAGTTTAATAACTCTTCCGTTAATCCAAAACTTGCTCCAATGATGTCGACTGATTTTTTTTGATAGTGGTGAATTAGGTGGTGTATGAGTTTGCAACCCAAACCTTGCAATTGTTTGTCTGGGTGAACTGTAATGCGAATAATTCGGGCATATTTTAGTTTAGTGGCCGCTTGTAGGCACAAATTAAAAGTGAGTGATTGAGGTAATAAATTGCCTTTAATCCGTCTTTTGCCTAGCCAGACCGCATTGGCGAGTTTATTGTCAATAGGACCTTCTTTGCAGACGATGGCCGCCGCAATAATGTGTTGTTGATAAAAGGTTGCCCAAATATCAAATTGAGGATTATCTAGCAGATTTTTTAAATCATTGGGGCTGGTTCGGTAGTGGGCAAGACTTAATAGCCCAAATAATTCAGACAATAATTGATTGTCCTCTAATAGTTTGTGGCGACTGACGAGTCGTGTTTCAAGTAAATCATCAGCCACTTTATTAAGTGCTTTTTGATTAATAGGTGTTGCATTTAATAATAATAAATCAAATACAAAATGTTCCAGTGGGTCATTATCTGACCAGCGAATGGGGGTGTTTAATTTAAGTTCACTCCAGTTTGGGGTCAGTGCATTAAGCTGTTTTTTTAAACGAATTGAAAAACCTCTTCCTGTTCCTTCATAGCCATGCAAAGTGGTAGAAAAAATGATGCGAGAGTAGGTTTTTAATAATTGGGTCAATTGTGATGTCGGAATTGCGGCCGCTTCATCAATCATTAATAAGTTGCAAGTGGGTTGAGTTTTAAGCAATACGTCGGGAGCAATGAATGTTAAGGTTTGATGCTGATGGGTGATTTTATTGGTTTGATGATTGGCTTCTGGCCATTTTATTTTCGCGACCTCAAATAATGATGAGGTGGCGTTGGATTTGGGTGCTGTAATGATAATGTTTTTGACGTGAGTTTGTTGAAATAATTGAATGGCCGCAAGACCCAAGGCGGTAGTTTTTCCTCTGCCTCGATCCGAGGTTATTACCAAAGGTCTTTTGCGATGACCTTTGACTACTTTTATGATGGCTGTAATCGCTAATTGTTGATCTTCAGTCGTTTGGATTTTATTTCTTTTATAGGGTAACTGGTCGGTTATAAACTTTGGTAAATCAGACTTATTTTGTTCAAAAATAGTTCCATTTCTATTGTGTTTAATTCTATTCAGTAGACGTTGCATAAAATGTGAAGATGAAAAAAACTCAGAAAATTGTTCAAGCGGGGGGGTTAACAGAATCATGAAACCGCCACCAACGACTGTGCCAGAAATTGCTCCAAAAGCATCGGCAGAAAAATCTTGTCTCATATTAAAAACAACATGTCGATATTCAAAACCAAGAAATTCAGTGGCATGAGGAGATGTGGTGTTTTGAATGTTTTCAATATTGATATCAACAGACAGAACTTGATCGTGACCCAGTAATTTTAATATGATATTTACAGTATTTAGACACCAGTCTTCATTACCAGATAAAATAACGGGATAACGATGGTTTGAGCTTTGAGCGGTATTGTAAAGTGAGACCAATGGGTGAATGTGATGCATAGTTAGTCACGTCGTTCACTGGAATCAGCAGAAATAGGGCTGTCATAATTAGACATTACTATATAGGTTGAAAAAATAAAACTGAGTAATACCACCACCTGAATAACCGATGAAGTTTGTTTTATGATTTGACCATTGTGTAGGGCAGTATAGGCAATGAATAGCGCGAATTCACTTCCTTGCCCCAATCTAAGTGATAACTCTTTGGAAATGAGAGGGCTTTCTCCTGATTGAAGAAATGCTTTTTCAAAAACATAAGGTTTTAAAATAATCACTGTTGCGCCAATAATTAAGCCAGAAATCACAACCTCGCTGGCCAGTCCGAAGTCAAAATTTGCACCGACGGCAAAAAAGAATAGGATTAAAAAGAATTCTCTTAGTGGTTTAAGCTTTTCTGAAATAACCAGTGAGATTGGGGAAATTGCAATACAAACACCAGCAATGAATGCCCAATTTCATAAGATAGTCCTATTTGTGTGGCTATTTCTGCAACGAGTAAACACCAGCCCAATGAAATAATGAAAATATATTCCTGATATTCGCAGAATTTATTGAATAACCAGAGTATTAAATATTTTGCAGTTATCAATGATAGTGTGCTTAAAATAATTAATTTAAAAATTACAATGGGAATAAGCCAGGATATTTCTTCATTGACTTGTCCACTGAGGAATAAAATTATGATAATGGCAAAGATGTCTTGTAATAGTAAAATGCTTAACATTATCTTGCCGATGTGCTGGTGATGTAAGTCAGAAGTTGGTATGAGTTTTAAGCCAATAACGGTACTCGAAAACATGAGAGA
>JABHHM010000486.1 GCA_018671575.1 Methylococcales bacterium
TAACAAAATTTTTGCTCAAGATTTTTTGACCTTTGGTGTTACTGCTCTGATTGCATAGAGGTCTATTCGGTCAGAGTAGTAGTGCCAAAGGGCGGAAAATATTGAGTGAAAATGTTAATATAATTATGGTCACCTACTTAATTAGGCCTCAATTGGAAAAACTCAGGAAAACGACCAAGTAATGCATTAACTGATGGAGGTTATACTGGAAAACCATTTTCAAAATTGGTTAATGAAATAATCGATGCAACAGTGGAAATGGTTAAATCTATCTTTATTTATGCCTACTTCTAAAAAGATTATGAACAGGTTCTTAATACACAGACATGAAACTTCTCTCCCCACTCTTAAGTTTGAATTAAAATATTTCAAACAAAATACTTAATTTAGGTCTCTCATGCAAAAATATGGCGGTCAATTGATTCATCAAACCGAAGATGAGTACGGCATCATTGAAGTGGTTGATTTTCCGTCAACCATTCGAGGGCTACATTTCGGCAGTGAACACCAACAATCCAGCTCTTTACTCAGTAATCCCGCTATCCTAATGCAACAATACACCCAAGCAATGCTAACACCTCTTTGCTGGCTTAAACCACAAAACTGTTTGGCACTTGGAATGGGGGGAGGATGCCAAATAAATTATTTATTTAAATTTGTAGAAGGCATTAAAATTGATGCGGTTGAAATGAGAGAAGAAGTTGTTAATGTCGCTGAAAAATATTTCATGCTAGACCCATTAAATAATCAACTTGAATTATTCATAGATTCAGCAGAATCATACCTGACTAAAAACAGCCATCAATATGATTTAATATTAATGGATCTATTTCTAAACTCAGAAAACAAAAGTTTTACATTAAAAGAAAAACCAATTTTACAACAGCTGTTTAATAGCTTGTCATCTAAAGGAATGCTTTGTTTCACCTTTTATGGTAATGATTACACTCATTATGAGGGTTTATTGTTATTACATAATATTTTTAACAAACAATGCTATCTACTTGAAATCGACAATAATCACCAAATATTGTTTGCCTTTAAAACCCCTCCTCCAGCCGTTGAAAACATTAATTTTGAAGTTATGGAAAAACAATTTGGACTACCTTTCAAGCAGTTTTTCAGTGACATGAAGTTAGTGTAGAACGCTGTATTGAACCTTATTAATGAATCATTTATTCAACTCAGTTCAACAACAAACTCAACTCTACAAATTAAGCTAATAATGAAAAAAATAATTCAATTACTGGTCATCACTGCATTAATAACCACAGCAATACCCTGCCAGGCTTCCAAAGAATATAAATCATTCAAGGCCATTTTTGCAAAACCATCCAGTAATAGAAAATTAATCGTAGGAAAAGTTAAGCAAATAATAGATGGCGATACCATCAACGTCATCAGTAAAGGAAAATTTATAACCGTTAGACTAGCAGCCATTGATGCACCAGAAAATAAGCAAATATTTGGCAGAGAATCAAGAAATACACTGAGAGCATTAATTAAAAATAGAATAGTCAACCTATCAATTGTTAATGATAATAATCGAAGAATTGTTGCCCATATTTTCTATAAAGGACGACATATTAATGCAGAAATGGTTAGAAATGGCTTTGCATGGGTTTACAGTTCATTCAAAAGAAATGGAAAGCTATTTGCTTATCAAAGAACGGCAAAAAAATACAGAAAGGGTCTTTGGGGACTACCTAAAAAACACATTATCAAACCCTCTCAATGGAAAATTCTTTATCAAAAAAAACGATTAAAAACTTATTAAATCACCGTCTATTAAAACCAATATAGGACTTCACATTGCCCCCCATTTCAATAGAACAAGGCTATTTTATTTTCACATTAATGCCTAGCCTAAAATGCTCTTTAAATTGTCCACATTGCTACCTCAGTAAACAACAACGTCAAAGTGATGAAATCATGGACATTTCAAAACTTGCGGAGACTTGTCATAAAATAGCGGACTATTACCAATCAAAAAATGTTTTACAAAAGACCATCATATGCTATTGGTATGGCGGTGAGCCAACAGAAATGGGGATCGGTTATTTTACCGAAGCCGCAGACACCATTAATTCAATTTTCACTGAAAGCAAAGGATACCAAGTTAAGCACACCATTTTAACAGCCCTGATTAACTTAAAGACTGAATGGTTTGAAGTCTTTCGGCACTATGGACAAGGGCAATTTCAATCCTCTTTTGATGGTTTAATGAGAGGCAAAGGTTATTTGAAGAAATGGGAAAAGCAAGCACGTCGAGCCATTGATTATGACCTTGAACTATCCACCATCAGTGTAGTCAATCAGGAATTGATTAAGCAAGGCCCAACCACGGTATTAGACTATTTATCTGACATAGGCATCACTGAAACCAGTTGGTTACCATTCATGTGGAATCAACAAAATGATGGCGACCCTTATCAGAAATATGCACCATCGATGCATCAATATGTTGATTTTATGATAACATTGTCTGAACATTATTTTCAGCGACAAAACAAACAGGAGAATGTTCCTGAAATTGGTCAAATGCGCTTTATTTTAGGACAAAAAAACACCTCATTACTGGGAAATATTGCAGGACAAACCTTATTTTTATTACCTGACGGAGAATTTGTTCTTCCCGATTATCGACAAGGTTTTCAGGAATTCATGCAACCCTTTGGAAATATTTTACAGCAATCATTTGAAACCATATTACATTCCCCTGCTCGTCGCAGTTATTTACGCAAACAGATCATGCGTAACAATAATTCAGACTGTTTAAATTGTGACCATAGTGACAAATGTCTGATGGAATTTTGGAAAAACAATCGACAAAATGATGATTGTTTTGGTGCTAAAAGATACGTTGAATGGCTGCTAAAGCTGAATATCAATACCGATAAAACCTGGCAACACCCTATGCTGTACTGAGAATTTATGACTGTGTCTAATCTATCCACTGAACTACAAATCGAAATTGATGACGTCTACGCCTGCGCAGGCACATGTGCAGGATGCCAGCTGTCATTCAATGAAAAAAATAGTTCGCAACCAGACATGAAAACGAATATTTTACATGCCTCCATAAGTCGTTTAAAAGATTACATCAACCAGCAAACAGGACTGGAACGGGTAAACCTAACCTTCGGCATAGGTGATCATTTGCGCATGGATGATGAACATTTAGAAAATATTTATACTCAAGGGGCTCATTTATTACAAGACACAGGTTTCATTAATTCAAACAGTGGAATTTTTATTACTTTTTCACTGGTGGGAAATAGTGAAAAAATAATGCATCGATTAAAAAAACTACATCGCTTACAAAGTAATATTCCTATTGTTCCGATTGCTGTATTAGACCCATTAACCATGCACAAAGGTGGTTTTGGTAAAAAATACACGCATTTATTTCAGCAAGCACGACAACTGTTTAATGCGGTTGACTTGACCATCAACCTCAGCACGCCCACCATCCGATCCATGACGGCACAACAAGCCTACCAATTTGCTGTTGACAATGGATTTACTGAATTAACCATCAACTGGACACCCACTGAAAAAAACTTTATTCAAACTTGTGATGACATTGAAGCGACCCAAAACTGGCTCATTGATTTTGATCATTGCATCGAACAGGATCAACGACTTTCCTGTAGTTATCGACCAGTATTAAAAAAGACCATTGATGCAGTCAAATGCCGAGAACAAGACACTTTATCATTTCGTGAATTAGTCACCAACCACATTGATGGATTAGCAAGACGGTCATTACAAATTGATGAAAGTGGACATTTTTTCATCAAATTTGAAGCCATTGGAGACATTTCTCAAAGCCCTCGGTTTGGTTATCAAGCGTTGGGAAATGTACAACATGACCCTATCGAAGCCACCATCAACAAAAAAATAAAACAAATTTCTGCTCGAATCATCAAAGCACACACCCAATCAACCAGCTGCATGAATTGTGATTATCTGCATTATTGTGGATTAACAGGATTTCATGTTTATCTGGATTTTCTTAAGTCTAGGAGGCTGTCCGAGAATGCAGATTTTCTTCAGAACAAGGCAAAATTTGGCGAAACAGCACAGTTTACTAATGTAACTGAGCATTTTGAGCCAGATTTTAACACCGCTTTAGAGGAAAAATGCGTTCTTGGACAGCCTCCTAAAAATGAACAATGCCCCCATGTCGCAGCCGCATTATTTAAACATTATGAACACTGATAAAATATTTAACCGACAAAATAGTACCCTCGGTATCATGGATGACCTGCAATTCTGCATTCACAGTTATGACGGCTGTGGCAGAGGATGCTCTGGTTGCCTGGTTGACAAAGACTTAAAAAATCGCCAGCGTTTTACAGGTTTATTGTCAAATGACACACTACAAATTATTTCATCTCGAACACTTGAATATTACGACTGGGTACAACAAAACCTAAACACCAAAAACACAGGTTATTTTGCAAAAGATGCCTATCAGGTCGCACATTACTCTTATACCATGCGTTTTGGTAATCATGCAGAATTACCCGAAGAAGAATTATTTCGATTGGCAGAATTATTACCTTCAAAATTTCGTATTTTTTCAACAGGTCCGACTCAACAGTTAGAAAAATTTATCAAACTCAACCAAAACTATTCAGGCCGCTTATTTTTAGAAATCATCTACGACCCTTTTGTGGATAAAGCCAACGACATCAAACAAATGATGCTTTCCATGCGTGAAAATGACATCAATGGTTATCCCGAATTGGTACTCACTCAAAAATTATTGTCTGCTTTTTCTCCACAACGTTTTGTTGATGAATGTATTGCTCCCTTATCAGGTATTAATGCTCAAATGCAACTGGGACGCTATGCCCCCTCAAAAACTCGTAATTTCAATCAGTCACAAGTGGTTGATATAGACGATGAGGTTAACTGGCTGGCCGAAGTTTCTAAAATCGTCATGCAACAAAATTATAAAATATCCATCATTCCGTTAGGCGAATACGCCATTACATTATTGGATGAATATGGAGAAAGTAAAGCACTGCAAGCCGATGGCACGATCAACGAATCGCTACTTCCAGAACCTGAACCACTAGATTTAAAAGGAATTAAAGACAAAACCAGAGACATATTATTAACCAGCTTATATATTGATCAAAATATGGATGTTTATGTCTGGTCTGAATCCATGGGGCAACACGTTTTGGATATTAACTACGGTTTTGGTTCGTTGGGTAATTTAAAAAATACCAGCATTCAGGAAATGGTCTCAGGAAAACACAATAAAATTGAAAAAATGCTGGTAGAAATTATTAGAAACTTGGTCAGCCACCCAAAATGCGCTCCTTGTCGCTATAAATCTTTTTGTGCTTCTCATGCGGTTCCTTTATTTAGAAAATCACATAATGATAACGGCAAGCATTGTTATGGCTACATTCCTGCTATCAGGGAATTTCAAAAGAATCTGGATGTATTGGATTTTATGGTGGATAACTTTAGAAGTTTGGAATTTTAGGCAACATATAAAATGCCTAATTTGTTGTGACAAATTTGGACAAAAAAGCACAATATCCGAGTATTCAAAAATTATAATCAGAAGATTTGGAATGGGAAAGGTATTCTTAAAATTGATTCAAATTGAGTCCACACAGATATAGTTTATTCAAGTATTATTAAGAAATATCTGGATTCAACTTGTTTTTTATTAAAAAACTTTTAATTTTATCACGTTGTTGCTGCAGTATTGGTATTGTTTTTTCTTTAAATATTTTGGTTATTTCATCCATTTTATTAATAACATTGTTACGTCCTAATCGCTTATTGTCTAATTTATCTAGAATTGAATCAATATCTTGAAAATATCTTCTATTTTGAGTTAATACATCGGGTCTAATCTGAAAAGTTTCACTAGATTCACCCATCGCTTGCCAAACAAACGTTGCAAATTTTAATCGTTGAGATTTGGTATAATAACCACCTTTTGATAACAGGGCAGTAAATTCTTTCGCTGTTTTGATGTTATCTTCCATTTCCATTTGTAACGCTGTAGCTAAATAATAGACATCTCGTTGTTTGGTAATATTTTCAAATTGCATGGCTTTTTCAAAACCTGTGTTTGCAGCGAGATATACGCCAATAATGGTTGAAATTACAACAGTTATTTGAGACAACCAGAATTGCAATTTACCATCAGCCTGAAATATTCTTTTAATCCCAATAAATGGGATACGCACAATGTTTGAAATGCGAAACATATTAATCCTTAAAATGAGGTTGTTATCATATCTTAGATCATTTTAATTATTTAGGTAACACAATCAGCGATCAACCATTATATTTACTGATGAACAAAATGATATTCATCATATCCGAATATCTGGTACGCCAGAAACTATCCATCGTGATATATACAAAAATCTCGGTATTTCTGTTTTTCAAAAAAGGAGGCATGAAAAAA
>JABHHM010000488.1 GCA_018671575.1 Methylococcales bacterium
AGTTCAAGGCAAAAAATATGAGTTTACAGGTGTAAATGAATATTTTTTAACGAAGAAATGGAGAAAAAGAGGGGTGACCTGAATAGTTACGTTATTTTTTGTGAAAAACTCATACCCTTAGCTCCCTCATCCTTTGGCTCTGTATATCTTCATCACAGTTTTTATTAGTCTTATTCTTTTCATTATTCTGGCAAGATGAATTCGGTTTTTTACTGAAAGTGTGAAAATAATGGTAGACGATAGTCCATCACGATCTTCAACATGCACATTGTCAATATTTGAATTCATTTCAGAAATTGCAAAAGCAACCAAAGCCAACACACCTCGCTGATTACTTACTTCTATATAGATTTCAGTGGTATATTCTGATTGATCAGACTCGTCCCACTGAATTTCCACCCAACTGTCAGGTCTCTTTTTATAAATGGCGATATTTTTACATGATTGATGATGGATAACAATCCCTTTTCCAGCACTAAAAAAACCAAAAATAGGGTCTCCAGGAATTGGACGGCAACACTTTGCCATATTAATCACCATGCCTTCTGTTCCCTGAATTAACAGAGGCACATGGGCCGCTTTGGGTTGCAACGTATCACTGTTACCATCAACAGTAACAGGCACCAAACGTCGAGCAATTAATGGTGCACTGTGATTTCCCAAGCCAATTTCAGACAGCAATGACTCCACTTTTTTAAGGCTTAATTCATCAAGCAGAGCGGTAACGACATCATAAGGAATACTACTAAGGTCTGTCGAATAAGCTGTTAAGGCTTGCTCTAATAATCGCTTACCCAATTTAATTGACTCATTTTCTTTACAGCTTTTCAAATAACTGCGAATACTGGTTCGAGCTTTGATAGTTACTACAAAGTTTAACCAACTCGGATTGGGGTGAGCACCCGCTTTGGTAATAATTTCAACGGTTTGACCATTTAACAAAATGGTACTTTGTGGTGTCATTCGTCGATCAATTCTTGCGGATACACAAGCATTTCCTACATCAGAGTGAATCGCATAGGCAAAATCAATCACTGTTGAACCTTTTGCCAATACCATGATTTCTCCTGTAGGCGTGAACACATAAACTTCATCAGGAAACAAATCAACTTTTACATTTTCAATAAACTCAATTGGACTGCCTGATTTTTCCTGCATTGCCAATAAGTTCCGTAACCATTCATTGGCATTAACTTGTTGCTTATTTTCACTTAAGTCACCTGTTTTATAGAGCCAATGAGCGGCAATACCTGATTCTGCAATATTATTCATTTCTTCACTGCGAATCTGTACCTCAACATGAACGCCATGAGGTCCAATCAAAACAGAATGTAACGATTGATAACCATTGGTTTTGGGAATAGCAATGTAATCTTTAAATCGCCCTGGTACGGGCCGATAAACATCATGAATAACACCCAATGTGCGATAACAGGTATCAGGCGTATCAACAATAATACGAAAAGCATAAACGTCTAAAATTTCATTGAAATTAAGCTTTTTGTTTTTCATCTTTTTATAAATACTAAAGATGTGTTTTTCTCTACCGATGACTTTTGCTGACAAATTTTCTTGCCTCAGTCTTCGACCGATAGACAGTTCAATTTTCTTAATAATTTCTTTACGACTGCCCCTGATTTTATTTAATTCATTGGTAATCACTTGATAACGCATGGGATAAAGATTAGCAAAACCAAGATCTTCAAGATCAACACGAATATGATTCATACCCAATCGGTTGGCAATTGGGGCATAAATCTCAAGCGTTTCCCGAGCAATTCTTCGCCTTTTTTCTAGCGGCATTGCTCCTAACGTCCTCATATTATGAAGACGATCAGATAGCTTGATGATAATGACACGAATATCATTTGCCATTGCCAACAACATTTTCTGAAAATTTTCTGCCTGCGCCTCTGCTTTATTTTTGGTATTCAAATGAGTCAGCTTACTGACGCCATCAACCAAATTAGCAACCTCTTCACCAAAAAGAGCTTTTAAGTCATCTTTACTGATGTTTGTATCTTCGATGACATCATGCAAAATAGCGGCAACAAGACTGTTGCAATCCATTTTCATTTCAGCAAGAATTTTAGCGACAGCAATGGGGTGATAAATGTAGGGTTCACCACTACGACGATGCTGCCCTTCATGGGCTTCTGCACCGAATAAATAAGCGTGATAAACGACTTTAATTAATTTTGGATCAAGATAAGTTTCAAGGAAGGCACACAAATCACTGATTAAAAAACGAGGACCAACCGTGGGCAAGTTGGTCACATTGGTTTTTTCACTGCAAGATATGGTTGGTTGCATTTGACAGTCTTTAGAAAAATCATACTGTATTTGGAATTCGTATTATTTGAACAGTATAATATAACAATCATTTATTGCGAGTTGCCTAAGCATTCATAAATTTCTCTAACGATGAATGCTCTGTTGTTTTTTCTGCAATAGGATTGATTGGTTTGCCTTCTTTTGTCAGCAAGTTTAATGCGATTTCCCGCAAAGCAATGACAGTACATTTATCATTTTCTCTAGGAATTAATGGCTCTTGTCCATTATCAATAAAACGAGCTCGTTTACTTGCAACCAAAACCAGTTCAAATCTATTTTCTACGTTGTCCAAACAATCTTCTACGGTGACTCTTGCCATTTCTATTCCCTAAATTTTTATAGTACTTAAAATATAATCGTAACATAATTTTAACAATAAAGTAAAAATACTAAATACTGATTGCGATCACATCAATATTTTGCGTAAAATAATCCCATTAGTTGCCAACAAAATACCGATGAAGATGACCCTTTGAGCAATCTTTTTAGAATCAAATAAATTTGTTTTTCCAATAAAAATATCAACAGGATTCTTTTATGATATTAGACATTACAAAAATTTCTACTGAAGACGACGACTTTCAGAACAAATTAAATAAATTATTGGCATGGGACAGTGTTCTGGATGATTCAGTCACTAAAACAGTCAGTGAAATCATTGATAATGTCAAACAATCGGGAGACCAGGCAGTTCTGGAATACACCCATCGCTTTGATCGTTTGTCTGCTGAAAATATTAAAGCCTTAAAAATCAATAAAAATGAATTAGAGCAAGCGTTCAACGCCTTGCCTAATGAACAGAAAACGGCACTCGAAACGGCTAAAAATAGAATTGAGTCTTATGCAAAAAAACAAACCATGCAGTCATGGTCATATCAAGAAGATAACGGAAATGTATTAGGCCAACAAGTCACGCCATTGGATAAAGTTGGGCTGTATGTTCCTGGTGGCAAAGCGGCTTATCCATCATCTGTATTGATGAATGCTGTTCCTGCAAAAGTGGCAGGTGTTGAACTGATTGTCATGGTTGTACCCGCTCCTGGCGGCACATTAAACCCGTTGGTACTCGCGGCAGCCTATATTGCAGGAGTTGATCTGGTTTATACCATTGGCGGTGCTCAAGCTGTTGCTGCCTTAGCTTACGGCACTCAAAGCATTCCCCAGGTAGATAAAATTGTTGGCCCTGGCAACAGCTATGTGGCGATGGCAAAACGATTGGTATTTGGTACGGTTGGGATTGATATGATTGCAGGCCCTTCAGAAATACTGGTGGTTTGTGATGGCAAAACTAATCCTGACTGGATCGCTATGGACTTGTTTTCTCAAGCAGAACATGATGAGGATGCGCAAGCCATTTTAATTTCTGAAAATACTGATTTTATTGATGCGGTACAACAAAGCATTGATAAATTACTGCCTGAAATGGAAAGACAACAAATTATCAAACAATCATTAAGTCTTCGTGGTGCAATCATTCAAGTTAAAGACATTCAACAAGCCATTGATTTAGTCAACCAAATCGCTCCCGAACATTTAGAACTATCGGTTGAAAACCCAGAACAACTTTTACCACAAATAAAACATGCGGGTGCAATTTTTATGGGTCGATACACTGCTGAAGCACTGGGTGATTATTGTGCAGGACCTAATCACGTCTTACCCACTTCAAGAACTGCACGTTTTTCATCACCATTAGGGGTTTATGATTTTCAAAAACGCTCTAGCCTCATTCATTGCTCTCCCAATGGAGCATCAGAACTTGCAAAAACAGCATCAATACTGGCAAGAGGTGAAAATTTAACCGCTCATGCTCGGTCGGCTGAATATAGAATTAAGGATTAATCATGCGCAATATTGTTGAAGCATTAATTCGACCAGAAATCATTAAGCTATCCGCTTATCACGTCCCTGAATCTGACGATATGATTAAGCTGGATGCGATGGAAAATCCTTATCAATGGTCATCTGACATTGAGGAAAAATGGTTAGAAAAACTTAAAATGGTTAACATTAACCGCTATCCTGACCCAACAGCAAAAATAGTGGTTAATGCACTTCGCCAGGCGATGAACATACCCCAAAAAGCAGATGTCATTTTAGGCAATGGCTCAGATGAATTAATCCAGATCATTGCCATGGCAGTCGCCAAACCAGACAGCTGTATTTTAGCCCCCTCACCTTCATTTGTTATGTACCAAATGATTGCGCTGTCTTGCCAACTAGGCTTCATCCCAACACCGCTAAATGCCGATTTTTCATTAAACTTGCAACAAACCAAAGCATTAATCAAACAACACCAACCCGCCGTTACTTTTTTGGCTTACCCGAACAACCCAACAGGTAATTTATTTGATCGTGATGAATTAATGGAACTCATAGAGATTTCATCTGGTCTGGTCGTTATTGATGAAGCTTATGCGCCTTTTACAGATTGCACATTGATGAATTTAGCAGGTCAAATTGATAATTTATTGGTCATGAGAACAGTATCTAAGATGGGACTGGCTGGCTTAAGGCTAGGCTTATTAGCTGGAATACCTGATTTAATCCAGCAATTTGATAAAGTCAGATTACCTTACAATATTAATAGTCTAACTCAAGCCAGCATTGAATTTGCACTGGAAAATCAAAACATTTTCAACCAACAAACAAACATCATTAGGCAACAAAGACAAAAATTGCTGGATCAACTTAAACAATTTAAACAACTCACTGCCTACCCTAGTCAAGCAAATTTCATACTGTTTAAATTACATGAAATAGATGCTTCAGAGGTATTTAATCAACTTAAAGATCACGGCATTCTGATTAAAAATATGAATCAACCGAATACACTGCTGGATAATTGTTGTCGGGTTACCATTGGTAAACCTGAAGAAAATGAACAATTTTTAAAAGTATTAAGTTGCCTGATAAACTAGGATCTAATTTAGAATGATACGACTCAAATTAATTCTAAAATCATCTGGGTTGTTTTTATTGTTGTTAACCATCAGCATAATTACATCATACTACTGGCTCATTATTGCCAATCCTGGCGAACATTTAACAAAAGAAAATATTTTAAAAAGCATCGCCCAAGAATCACCCGTTTTTTACTCGGATGGAACAACTCAAATTGGTGTATTTTTTAATCAGCACCATCGTAAATATCTGAAAGTTTTTAGCCAGGTCGATGAACTTTACAAAACTAAAAATGACTACATTCCCCAACAATTTTTACTCTCACTCATTGCATCCGAAGACAAATCATTTTATCAACATTTAGGTTTTGATCCCAAGGGAATTCTTCGTGCAATGATTGCAAACATCAAAGCAGGTCGAGTCGTACAAGGAGGATCAACACTCACCCAACAAACGGCTAAAAATATTTTTCAACGCAAAAACAGGTCACTGAAGGAAAAATTAAGAGAGCTCGGCAACGCCTTGAAACTGGAATATCACTACACAAAAAATGAAATACTAGAATTTTATTGCAATCAATTTTACGTCAATGGTAACGGACTGGGCGTAGGTGTGGCTGCCAAATATTATTTCAACAAACAAGTCAAAGACTTAACCCTACTTGAAACAGCTTTTATTGTTGGCTCAGTTAAAGGTCCTGCCAAATACAACCCATTCATCAAAAGAAACCCAAAAAGCAAACAACTTGCCATTAACAATGGAATTAAACGCACACGCTATGTTTTATCAAGAATGTTAAAACAAAATTTTATTTCACGGCAAACATTTGATATCACCCAAAAACAACGCATTGTATTTAATCGAGGTAAATTTCAATTCACCAATAACGTCGTTATGGATACCGTTAGAAACCGACTTGAATCTGGCTTTTTTAAAGAATTGCTGTCACAACATGGCATTGAAAACCTAGCAACCTCTGGCATTAAAATTGTCACTTCATTAGACCAACAAATTCAACAAGGCGCATTATCTGCTTTAAAATCTCATCTATCCTATTTACAAACTGTGTTGCACGGTTATCAAGTGGATAAAAAATTAGCCACGCAGTTTCAATACCAAACTCAATTGGTTAAAGATCAATTTTATGTTGGGAAAATCAAGAATATTCAATCAACCAAGCCTTATTCAATGCAGATAGATTTTGGAGGAATAAAGGCTGAAATCGATGAAAAATCTATTAAGAAGCTTGCCCAATTCCAACATTATTACCGACAAGGAAAGTATTCGTACAAACTGACAGACAATGAAGTCCAGCAACTCCTACAATCATTCAACATTGATGATTATATATTCACCAAAATTCATCGAGTAGCTCATGACGGTCAATTAGCAAATGCCAGCATTCAACAAATTCCCACCATTAATGGGGCGACAATGGTTTTAGATAAAGCCCAAGTCAAAGCCATGATTGGTGGTTTTAGTAATCACCACTTTAACCGAGCCATTACCGCAAAACGTGAACCTGGCTCTGTCTTCAAACCCATCACATACCTTGCCGCACTCACATTAAAATGGAATAGTCTGGATGCATTATTGAATACACGGAATGTTTTTGTTTTTCAAAATCAATTTTATTTCCCCAGACCTGACCACAAAAATGCGGCAAATGAAGTTTCCATGACAATGGCAGGCATCAAATCAGAAAATGTTGCCAGCATTTATTTGCTTTACCACTTACTAGACCATTTAACCAAAGAACAATTCAGCCAAATCGTGAATTTAGTGGGATTAGCACGCACTAACAATGAAACTTATCGAGATTACATGTTAAGAATTCGAGATAAAGAAGGTATTGTGGCACACAAAACTCAGTTAAAACGTGGTTTATTTGATCTGGCAAAAAAACAAATATTGACTGAATTAAAATTTTTAAAAGAAGATCAGCAAATTTTCAATCTAAAACAATTAAATTATGGTGTTAATTTTGATAAATATGCAAAAAAGCTTAAGCATAAAATATTACTGGGAAATTTATCACCTCAACAATTAACTGATTTATCTCAGAAAAAAGCATTGGTTGACAATCATTTCATCAAATTAGTTGAGAAAAATAACCGACTTAAAAAGCAACTTAATCTGATACATCAATATTTACAAGTTCCGCCCCAGCAAGACGATGAAACATTAAATAAAGCACTTGAAAACTTTTATGTTCAACGATCAATGATTACTAACCACTCGATTAAGATTCAATACTTTGAAAACGAAATAGACTCAGAATTGTGGCTGACACTGAAAAACCCCGATCATCAATCACTCCTCAATCGGTTACAAACCAATAAAAAATTGATCGACTATTTAAACATTGAAAATATTTTGGTCGAGAATAAATTATCCTCTTATTTTATTGATGAAATAGAGCAATCCATTCAACAACAAAGCCAACAAAACAAGAACCTCCCCTACTCTTCTGAAAGCCTCAGTATTCATAAAGATTTTCGTACCTTAGTTGCAATGAAATATGCCGTCACCATTGCCAAACAATTGGGCATTAAATCTAACCTGAAAAATGTTTTGTCTTTTCCTTTAGGCACCAATTCAGTGACTTTAGCAGAAGTCACTGAAGCCTACCAAACATTACTACAAGGACAAACCTTTCATTGGGCAGCAAATAAAAATGTCAAAAATAACTTTTCTATCATCGATAAGATTATTGATGCTCAGGGTAATCTACTATATCAATTAGAAATACAACCTAACTCGCTATTTGATCAAACAATGGCAACACAAATTTCAACCATCTTACGAGGGGTTGTACAATATGGCACAGGGCGTAGAGCCAATAGAAAAGTAACCATTAAACCCGATTCTAAAAATAACAAAATTGCCTACAAATATCCCGTTTCGGGTAAAACAGGTACGACCAATCGTTATACCAATGCAACTTTTGTCGGTTATTTACCGAAAAACAATTCGCAACAATCACAACTTCAATTAGGTAATGCATATACCATTGCCACTTATGTTGGTAGAGATGACAATCAACCCATGATACAAACCAATGGAAAAATAAAAATTGCAGGTTCTTCAGGTGCTTTACCTATCTGGATTGGCACTGCCAACAGCATCATTAAAAGCCAAAAATTTCATCAAAATCTGGATTTTATTGAAATGGCATTCAATCTTAACAATCAGATACCAATATCGCCCCCCGACAAACTTATTTCTGTTAAAATATCAAAATACAACGGACTTCCGCTATTGTCTGATGGCTTACCCAATAAAAAAAATAACTATTGGACAAGTTATGTATTGGGCAACAAAAACAACCAAACACTTGAATTATTAAGACAATTTAAACCCATTAAAAATGATGAAAAAAACCTTAAATAGTCTGCATATACCCGATTAACTCTGGCAATTGCCTGCATTAATACTGCACCTTGCATCTTTTTATCAATATAAAGCGTATGTAGTGACGAAGCATCG
>JABHHM010000252.1 GCA_018671575.1 Methylococcales bacterium
AAAATTATTTTTTATTTTGATTTAAGAGCAAAAGCAAACTCAAAACCATATTCTTCTAAATAGATATACTCGACTCCTTGAGAAAATGAAACGGGTTGGCCTTCAACTTCGGCTCTTGGGGCATAAAAGAAATTAAAGGTGAATTCACTTTCATCAGAAATATCATAAGTAAATCCAGCGGTATAGTGGTCTTGAATAACTCCTGGTGCTAATAACCCCATGAGCGTTTCTGAACCAGGTACAATTTGATCTTGATGACTATATCCTACTCTGAAAATAGCATCGGACTCTTCGCTAAATTTCCATTGTAATCCAAGCTTGAATACGGTGCTATCTTTCCAGCCAAATCCAGCTCCATTTTCTGATCCCATTGCATTAAATTCTGCTACACCAACTGAACCAGGTGTTGAGCCAAGGTTAGAGACATTAAATCCGCCCTGTGATTCGTTTGAAGAAGAAAATTTATTGCCAATTGAAGGGACACCGCTCCAGTTGATCCACTGGACATCAAATGTAAAAACTGATGTGTCAGATGTATGAAATGCGACGCCAAAGTTTGCATTTTGAGGGAAATTTAATCGACCAGCATCGGCAAATAAGCCCGTATATTCTTTGTGTTGAAGCTCTATTTCTGTTTGGTAACTGAATGAAAGTGTCACATCCTCCACGGGTTTAAACAACATGCCCATATTCATGCCGTAACCAAAAGCCCAGTCACGCCCTTTTGAGTTTACTTTGTCTGGTTCTTGCGACAATTCTTTAAATAACAAAAGCCCTTTTGACTTAAAGGATTGAGCTGCAATAATAAAGCCTGCACCCAATGACAGGTTGTTGGATATTTTATGTGCAATTGAGAAATTATTTAAAAGTAATAATAAATCTATTCCTGTGGGTCCGTCTGCATAAGTTCCCTTTACAGGTTGGCTAGGTTTATAAACCAACTCATCATTAACAACCTGAAAATTATTGGTACTAGAATCACCATCAATACTGTTTAAGTTGGTTGCTGTATTTTGACACAGCTGTCCATTTTGGCCACAGTCTTTAAGTATGGTTAGGCCATTGGTATTTAAACTTGTTGTATCATTTTCATTGTAATCTGTGCCTAGTCCTGCACCGTATAAGGCATAGCCAATAGACGTGTTTTCATTCATCATCCAGTTGAATCCCATGGCTGGAATTACAAAATAACCATCAAATAAACCAAACATGTGTGATTCACTCTCAACTTCTGTTTGAGTTTTAAATTTATAGCCTCGATAGGGTAAAAATATTTCAGCCGTAACATCTGATCTATTTCCAACAAAAACCATTCCCGCTGGATTATTGGCAACGGCTAGTGCATCTTGAGGGTTGGCACTTCCTGATCCTCCCAGAGCTTTATTTTTACCGAAGCCATGAAGCATATAGCCATTGGTTGCTAATGCTTGTCCTGTGGTTGCTAATAATGCACCAGAAACGAGTGTCATGAGGAGGCTTTTTTTGAAATTCATAATTGTGTCCGTTGAATGTAGTTGGGTATTTTAAAGGATAAGGATAAGGTTTTTATTCTTATAACGTTAATAATTATAGTCACAAAAAATACAATTTTAATAAAATTTTATGATCACTTTGGAACTTTTTGAAATTTAAATGTCAAATGCGTATAAATGTAGTGAATAGTTTTAAAGCTGACAAATTCAATAGTGATAAAAGGTATTTATTTTTTGACGAAGTGTGAAACTCAAGACATAAAAAAAGGTCATATAAAATGACCTTTTTTGTTTAAATGAATAAAAATTATTCCTAGAAAGGGCTACTCCAGCTACCTTCAAAAGCAAATTGATTCATTTCAATGGTGACTGTTTGGGTAGAATCAAAAGGGTTTGTACCTGTAATGCTTTTCTTAGGAGCGTACATAACACCCAGATTAAACTCACCCTTGTTCATTTTTTCAGTAAAACCAAAAGTGAAATGATTTTCAACTGTTGCAGGTGCTAATACATTGAACATTATTTGTGAACTGTCAATTGGCTGATTGCCACGACTGATTCCGAACCTCCAAGTTGTTTCTGGAGAGCTTTGGATTTGGTAGCCAATTTTATAGACAGTCATGTCATTCCAACCAAAACCAGGGCCATTTTCTGAGCCTACGCAGTTGGTGCCAGGGTCAGTAACAATAGTTTTTGAAAAATCTCCTTGAGCATTGGCAGTTAAAATTGCTGATCTAGGGAATGCACAATTATTTAAGAATGGCTCAACTTTATTACCATAGGCTTCTACGTCGCTATAGGCAATATGTTGTACATCAATGGAAATAGAGCTTGTTTTTGACATATTAGTGGTAATGCCGATAGAAGCAGTGGCAGGAATATTCATATCACCAGGTAGGAAATTTGCATATTTATCATGGCCTCCCATTGATACTTCACTTTGATAGGATGCAGCAAAAGCCGTTGATTTACTGATAATTCCTTGATAACCAATTTTAAAGCCAACGCCATAGGCTGTATCGGTGCCACCATTGGTGAAATTAGATGCCGCACCTGCCGCACTGGCTTTTTCTGCAAGAGGCATGAATGCCGTTAAGCCTTTGGCATTTAAGCGTTGAACTGCAACAATTGCACTAACACCTAGCGATGTATGCTGGGAAATTTTATGTGCAAATGAGGCGTTGATAAAAAGTTGTTCTAAATTGATGCCAACCGTTCCACTTGATTGAACTGTGTTGGTTGGGTCTCTAAAAGGTAATGTGCCCAATCCACCAAAAGTATCGCCAGGATCATATTCTGTATTCATTCCACCGTTGCCATAAAGTGCCAAGCCCAATGAGTTTTTGTTGTCCATTTTCCAGTTAAACGCAAATGAAGGGATTGGAAACCAGCCATTCTTGCTATCAATCAGGCTGGTAGAACCACTTCCATTAACATTGCCATTGGTGGTTGGATTTGCCGAATATCCTCTTCTTGGTGCAAATAATTCAAGTCCCAAATCCCATTGCTGTTCGACAAATGCCAATCCTGCTGGGTTAAGAGCAGAAGCAAATGCACTTTGTGGAGATGCAACCCCAGCACCTGCCATTGATTTATTTTTAGTACCAAAGCCATGTGAAAATGCGCCATTGGTTGCAAAAGATATTTGAGGCAATAACAAGCAAGCAGTTACTGCAGTGGACAGAATGTGTTTTTTGTAATTCATAGTAGAGTATTTCCCTGAGCGTAATGATTAACGATTTTTATTATTTATTATTAAAGAAGTCGAGCAAATGGTGATTCTCAAAGAGAAGCACGTTTTATAATACGTTTTAGACTATATCAAAGCATATTGCAAGCATCAATATGTAAGCAATATAGATTTTCTCTATTTATTTGTAGTCATAATAGAGTCATTACACAATCAGCGACCTGGGTTTGGCATCCATTTAAAGAAATTAAATGGTCGTGCCATATTATTGGTGTCTTTGTTCATATCATACATATTGCGGCTCATTCGATTGACGCCCTGATTGGTTTGTTCAATTTCTCTGGAGACCTTGGTGAATGATTTGTCCATATTATTGATGGTAGAGGCAATCATCACCATTGATGCCGTATGGTTTCTCATGTCATTAATATTAATGGCCATGCTTTTGGTATAATCAGCCATGTCTATGGTTGTTTTTACCATGGTGCCTATAGAATTATTCATTAATGCTACATTAGATGTCATTACGCCCATGTCATCATTCATCGATACCATCGATTGTTTCATTGTTGTAATGCTTCCTGCCATGCTATCCATGTGCTTAGTCATTTCGGTCAGTTGAAATAACATGCTTTTGATTAAAAAGAAACCATAGAATGCCAGAATGATAAATGCCGTCATTGATGGATAAATTAATATTTTCCAGCGAAAATCATCGCGACGACGATCTATTCTTTCTGCTTCAGTGTAATCAGAATGGTCAGCTGATGAATCACTGGTAATTGAATTATTCAAAATCCCCTCCAAAAATAGTAAAACTACGATAGCTACACGTTTTAATCTTAAAGGTTAAGATAAATTGTGCGTATTATTTAAGTATAATACATTTTTTAATGAGGGTATTAATAAGAGTGGCTGGTAGGCTTAATTACTGATTAAATGATCGAGGTCGCCATCCATATGAAGTTCGGTTAATTCTGAGAAACCACCAATCCATTTGCCTTCGATGGTTATTTGGGGGACTGTTCTCGCGCCATTGGTTAATTCTGACATTTCTTTCAGTCCTTCTCTTGATTCATCGACTCTTACTTCTTCATAATCTATTCCCCATTTTGTTAATACATTTTTTGCTTTGACACAAATGGGGCAGTTTTGCGTACTGTAAACTTTAGTGCTTTTCATGGATTGTTTTCCTTATCGAATAATGTTCCCAGTCATCATATCAATGATTTGACTTGGGTTGTTATATTGTTGGGTTTGACCATAAAAAATATAGTCCAATTTATTTGAAAAATATTTATTAACCTGTAATGAATTTTTTGCGGCAGCACGTTTATTGATGTTGGCACTGGTAGAAACGATGGCATTTCCAAATTCTGAGCACAACATGGCTGCAATTGGGTGTGATGTCAGTCTTAACGCTATTTTATCATGAGAACCGATGATTTGCTTTGGTACATTTTTATCAGCGGGGATTACCCAAGTGGTTGGTAATTGAGTTGATTCTTTAAGCTTTTTTTGTGCTAATGAGCGAAATTCTTTTTGAATATACTGATCGAAGTGTTCAGCTTTTGATCCAATTAAAATTAATCCCTTTTTTGCCAGTCGTTGTTTAAGCTTTAATAATTTGGTAACTGCTTTTGGGTTGTTGGGGTCACAACCCAAACCAAAAATACTTTCAGTTGGATAGGCGATGACTCCACCAGATTTTAATGTGTTAATGGCGAATTTTATTCTAAATAGAGCCATTTTTATGCAAGCGACTATAAACCTAGCTTAGCCTGTAATGCCTGGTTTTTTTCAGAAATTACCTGTTGATTGGCTTGTCTTTCAGCTTTTAGTCTTGTTGCAAGACTTTCATCAGCAACGGCCATTATTTGACCCGCTAAATAAGCTGCATTTTTTGCTCCAGCTTTGCCGATTGCTACGGTTGCTACGGGTATTCCAGCTGGCATTTGAACTGTAGCCAATAAGGCATCAAAACCGCCTAATGAGCCTGCATTCAATGGAATACCGATGACGGGTTTGATTGTATTTGCAGCCACTGCACCTGCTAAGTGTGCAGCCATTCCTGCGGCGGCAATAAAGACTTGGCAACCTCTTTGGTCTGCATCTTGAACATATTGGCTGGTTTGTTCAGGAGTTCTATGTGCAGAAGTAATGCGAACTTCATAATGAATTTCCAGCTTTTTTAAGGTTTCCAGCGTTGCATCAACGATTGGCAAGTCTGAGTCAGATCCCATTAATACAGCAACAAACGAATCAGGCATAATATTTCTCTCAAAATTTTTAAAAAAAGCGATTATACGGATGGAAAATTAGAATGCAATTTTTTATTTTTTAGTTTTTTTTAATTTTTGGTAGATTGAGAGTGCTTTTAACAAATTAACGGCTTCATAAAGCGCATAATCTTTACTCACCAGTGGTTCATCTTTTTTTGTATCTGTTTGTAATGTTTTTGTCTTTGGTTGATTTTTACTTTCACTGCCAGTTTTTTGTTTTGTCGTAGATGGTTCTTTTTTCTCTTTAGATTCTTCTTTGGTTTCAGTTTTTGACTTTAAATGACGAAGCATATCTGCCTCTTTTAATTGGCTATTTTTAGCTTTAATGGTGGCTACTTTAACGTCACTCAATTCAATATCTGGAACAATTCCTTCGGCTTGTATTGATCGCCCAGACGGTGTGAAATATCTTGCCGTTGTTAATTTAATGCCACCTTTATTTTTCATCCTAGAAATGGTTTGTACAGAGCCTTTTCCAAAAGTTTTCTTGCCCATAATGATTGCACGCCCATGGTCTTGTAAAGCACCTGCAACAATTTCAGAGGCGGATGCTGAACCACCATTCACTAATACAACAATCGGTGCGCCATTAATCACATCAATGGGTTTTGCTTTAAACTTCATTTTTGAGTCTGCGACTCGACCTTCTGTGTAGACAATTAATCCCTTGGTTAAAAATGCATCACTGACTTCAACAGAGGCACTTAAAACACCGCCAGGATTATTTCTCAAATCAAGCACCAATCCTTTAAAATTATCACCCTGTTCTTTGATGAATTTTGCAATGGCCTTTTTCATATTAGGGCCAGTTTTTGATTGAAAACGAGTAATTCGAATATAACCAAAATGCTTTTCTATGAGTCGACTTTTGATGCTGGTTACTTTGATAATACTGCGGGTTATTTTTATTTTTAGTGGCTGTTCTTCGCCGTCACGAACAATGGTTAATAAGATGTCAGTTCCTGGTTTGCCTCGCATGATCTTAACTGCATCACCCAATGTCATGCCTTTAACAGGAGAGTCGTTGAGTCTAATGATCAAATCTCCAGATTGTACGCCAGCTTTTTGAGCGGGTGTATCATCAATTGGAGAAATAATTTTTACAAACCCGTTTTCCATCGTTACTTCAATGCCTAACCCACCAAATTGTCCTGACGTTTCAACTTGTAGTTCTTTAAATTCATCAGGGGCAAGATAAGATGAATGAGGGTCTAAGCCTGATAACATGCCTCTAATGGCATTTTCCAATAAAACTTTGTCTTCTACTTGTTCAACGTAATCATTTTTAATTCGTGTAAAGGCTTCAGAAAAGGCTCTCAAATCATCCAATGGTAATGAACTTGCTTTTATTTGTTGCGTTTCAGCAAATACATCATGTGTCATGCTGGCAGTGATGCCTGTGAAAATACCTACGGCTAAGATGATAGAGCTGGATGTGAGTCGATTCATTGTGCATTGCCTTGATTAAAACTAAAAAAGCTACTTTACACTTATTTTAATGGATTTTACACCAATGTTCGGGGTTTTTTGGCTTACCATTGTGTCTGATTGCAAAATACAGAACATTGGTTTCTTTGCCACCCGTCTTTCCTATATTACTGATGATTTCACCTGCACTGACCCATTCACCAGCTTCTTTTTCCAGAACTGAATTGTGTCCGTATAAGCTCATGTAATTATTGCCATGGTCAATAATTAATAGTAAGCCAAAACCTCTTAACCAGGAGGCATAAACAATTTGGCCATTATATAAAGCTTTAACTTTGGTTCCTTCTTTGGCTGAAATCATCATGCCATCCCATTTGAGGTTTCCTGCAATTTTAGCCTCATTATAACGAGCGATGACTTTGCCTTTAAGAGGACATTTCATGTGACCTTTGGCTTTTGCAAACGAAATATCTTCATTTTTTTCATTAATGATATTGGTCATTGTTTGCTGAATTGTTTGAATTAATTGATTTAAATGTTTTTCATTTATCTGTAATTCTTTGAGTCGATTAATTTTATTTTTTAAGTCATTTCTGAGAGATTTAACCGTTGATTGTTGCTTTAACTTCAATTTAAGTAATTTATTCTTTTGTTTTGAAATTTTATTTTTAAATATTTTGAGTCTGTTTTTTTCGATTTGAATGTTAGATTTTATTGTAGATAAGTGTTTGATTTCTTGATTAAAAGAATTAATTTGTTTGATTCTATTTTTGTAAAAATAATCGTAGTATCTCAGTAGGCGTTGAATTTTGGTGGGGTTTTGTTGGCTTAGGATGAGTTTTAGGTGGCTTTTGCTACCCATAATGTAGGCAGCTTTAATTTGTTTTTGAATGTTTGTTGTTAGTTGCTTGATTTTGTTGTTACGTTTAACCAGCTTTTTGCCTAAGATTCGCAATGCCGTATTTTTTTGAGTGATGTTTTGTTTTGTTTTGTTTAATTTGTTGGAGACTTTTGCCAAATCCAGTTCAATGGATCTCAATAAATTAATTTTTTTATCATAAGATGTTTTTTTGAGATGTAAGCTTTTTTCTAATAAGGCTATTTGTTGTTTAAGCTTGACCAAATGTGCTGACTTTTTGTTCAAGTCAGCATCAGAAGCAAAACAAAATTGACTTAAAAAAATAAAAACAATAATAAAAAATAACTGATGAGCATTCACGATATAACTTTGAATAACTATTCACTCGTTTTATCTGAAAAATTCAATAATGAGCGTCCAACCATTTCAGGTGCAGGTTCAATTCCCATCAGCTCAAGTAAACTGGGAGCCAAGTCACACAGCGCTCCATCATCAGATAATGTTGCTGGTCGACCAACATAAATCAAAGGTACAAGATTGGTGGTGTGTGATGTGTGTTTTTGTGCTGTTTCCTGATTCAGCATCTTTTCAGCATTACCGTGATCGGCTGTAATTAAGACTTCGCCATCAACACTGTGGATTTTAGTGATTATTCTACCGAGGCAGTAATCTATGGTTTCAATGGCTTTAATAGCCGCCTCATAGTTACCTGTATGGCCTACCATGTCAGGGTTGGCAAAGTTACAAATGATGGTGTCGTATTGCTCAGAATCAATGGCTTCTATCAACTTGTCCGTTACTGTGTCGGCACTCATTTCTGGTTGTAGGTCGTAAGTTGCCACGTGAGGTGACGGTACCATGATTCGGTCTTCTCCTTCAAAAGGTTGCTCAACACCACCATTGAAAAAGAAAGTTACATGGGCATATTTTTCTGTTTCGGCAATTCTTAGTTGAAGTAATCCCAGTTTGGAAATATATTCACCCAATACATTATTGAGTCTTTCTGAGGGATAAGCGACCTCAACATTAAAGTCTTTATTATATTCGGTTAAGCTGACAAACTTAACAATTTTGGGTTTGACTTTGCGTTTAAAGCCATCAAAGTCATCTTCAATGAATGTTCTGGTTAATTGTCGTGCGCGATCTGATCTGTAGTTCATGAATACAACCACATCACCATCGTCAATGGTAACGCTTTTGCCGTCTTTGCCAGTAATTTTTGTTGGCTGAACAAACTCGTCTGATTCACCTCGTTCATAGGCCATTTCTAATGCTTTAAGAGCCGTTTTGGCACTATATTTTGCCTTCCCTTGGGTCATTAAGTCATAGGCAGACTGGACTCTAATCCAGCGGTGATCCCTATCCATTGAGTAGTATCGTCCCATGATCGATACGATTTCTCCACCACCGATTTCATCAAATATTTGTTGCATTTTTATTAGTGAAGATTCTGCGCTTTTAGGTGCGGTATCTCTACCGTCTAAAAAGGCATGTAAATAAACTCTTTTTGCGCCGTGTTCTATGGCTAATTTAATCATCGCATGAATATGATCTTCATGGCTGTGAACACCTCCTGGAGATAATAAACCCAGTATATGTACGGCATGATCACAGCTAATGGCACAATCAATGGCGTCAGTTAATGTTTGATTAGAAAAAAATGATCCTGTTTTGATGGCTCTACTGACACGAGTAAATTCTTGATAAACCACTCTACCAGCACCAATATTAAGGTGGCCTACTTCAGAGTTTCCCATTTGATTTGCAGGTAGACCAACCGCTGGTCCAGAGCATCTGACCAGTGTGTGTGGATATTCTTTCCATAATCGATCCCATACGGGTTTTTTTGCCATGTTAATGGCATTGTATTCGTTGTCCTCGCTATAACCCCAGCCGTCTAGGATTAATAATAATGCAGGTTTTTTAGATAGTTTGGTCATAGTGAATCGTTTTTGCTCTTTGATAAAGTGTTGTTATTGTTAGGATAGATACTTAATTATATAAGTAAGTGAGCATAATTATTTTAATATTTTTAGGCATATTTTCCGCTCTCTGGGTGCTACTCAGAAAGTTTTGTTAAAATAATTATGTTCGCCTACTTAATATCGCTCTATTATCGCTCTATTAAGGATAAATTTATATGTTTTTAAGAAAAAATTAAACAATGTCTTCTTAATTATTTCAATATTTTTAGGTAATGTGGAAAAAATGGGTATATATAATATATAGTGCAATATAACAACGAAAGCAGAATCAATTGTTTAAAGTAAAATAATATATTACTATATAACGATTGTGTTAATAAAAGTTTAGGTTGTAATTATGTTGCAAGAAAAATGTAATAATGAAAATCAAGATTGTTTTGCTGGAAACAGTGATAACCAAGGCATGTTAAATGCGCTTATTTCAGATGATTCTGATATTGAAAGAGCATCGCGGTCTTTAAAGGCAATGTCCCATCCTTTGAGGCTTAAAATATTGTGTACTCTTAGTGATCAAGAAATTAGTGTACAAGATATTGTGGAGCAAGTAGGGACTTCACAAAGTAATATTTCTCAACATTTAGCCATTCTCAGAGATAAAGGTATTTTATCATCCAGAAAAGATGCCAATAAGGTTTACTACAAAGTTAGTGATTCTCGAACTTTGCGCCTGATTGGAATGATGAGAGAAGTATTCTGTTCAAGATAAAAACTTTAGATAAATATTCACTTTTTAGTTTATGGTACAACAATGGAACAAATGACCGAATTTGCAACCAATCATTACCTCTTGTTTTCTGCATTGGGTGTAATACTGGTATTACTGGCACAAAACCTGATTGGTGGTGCTTTCAGATCTTATGAGCTTGCTTCGCCACAGCAACTCGCAGCGTTAGTCAATCATGAAGATGCAACCGTGTTGGATGTTAGAGAAAACAAAGAATATGTAGATGGCCATATTTTAAATTCAATACACATTCCTTTGAGTGAATTAACAAGAAGATTGACAGAGCTGGATAAATTCAAAGAGTCTCCAGTGGTTATCTGTTGTCGTTCAGGTCATCGATCTGCACAGGCCTGTGGACAATTGAAAAAATCTGGATTTGAAAAAATACATAATTTAGAGGGTGGCACTCTTGCTTGGCAAGATGCAGGGCTACCTCTAAATAAAACATAATTATTATCATATAATTCTACATCTTGCCTCAATATTTGTAACAATCATTTCAATTAAAGTTAAAATCCAATAGTACAAAATAATAATAATTTAGGAAAACAACATGAATGACGAAACACAAAATAAAAATAATGAAAAACAATTTGCTATTCAAAAAATTTATACAAAAGATATGTCGTTTGAAACACCACATTCACCTCAAATTTTTACTGAAGAGTGGAAGCCTGAGTTAAATCTCAACCTGAATACTGAAACCAAGCCCATTCAAGAGGACGTTATTGAAGTGATATTGTCACTGACAGTGACCGTTAAAATTGGTGAGAAAACAGCCTATTTAGTAGAAATTCAACAGGCAGGTATTTTTACCATTCAAGGTTTTCCTGAATCAGAAATTGGACATTTATTGGGTAGTTTTTGCCCCAATATTTTATTTCCCTATGCCAGAGAAGCAGTATCAGATTTAGTTAATAAAGGGGGCTTTCCACAATTATTATTAGCTCCAGTTAATTTTGATGCACTATACACGCAACATCTTGAGCAGCAAAAAAATTCAACGCAGACAAATGCTTCGACACATTAAGCAATAATATGAAAACAAAACCAGGTACTTTTGTTGTGATTGGTTCTGGATCATGGGGTACTGCTTTAGCAATATTATTATCAACCAATCAACATGAAGTCCAATTGTGGGGAAATAACCCTGAGCAATTAGAAGTCATGCAACAAAAAAGACAAAATTCATTTTTTTTAAAAGGGATTGATTTTCCTGAAAATTTGATGATTTGTAATGATCTTGAGAAGGTGCTCAAAACAGCAAGTAATGTGTTGATAGCCGTACCCAGTGAAGCGATTCATGAGGTAACCGCTAAAATTAAACCTTGGATTTCCAAAAACATTTCAATTATCTCTGCAACCAAAGGCTTATATGAAGGTGAGCAATGCTTTGTGCATGAAATAATTGCCAATACGCTGGGTGCAATTACTTCAAATATAGCGGTTATTTCTGGGCCAACTTTTGCCACTGAAGTTGCCATGGGGTTACCGACAGCAGTCAGTATTGCCGCTGAAAAAATTGAAACAGCACAACAAATTGCACGCTTTTTTCACAGCGAACGATTTAGAACTTACACCTGTCAGGATATTATTGGTGTTCAGGTGGGGGGGGCAGTTAAAAATGTATTGGCAATTGCTTCGGGTATTGCCGACGGTTTGGGTTTTGGTGCTAATACCAGAGCGGCTATTATAACTCGTGGCTTAAATGAAATGTTATTGCTAGGTGTGAAATTGGGTGGCAAAAAAGACACTTTCATGGGATTATCTGGTTTTGGTGATTTGGTTTTGACTTGTACCGATAATCAATCAAGAAACCGACGATTAGGTATTGCACTGGCGCAGGGAGATGATTTAAAAACTGCGACGGCAAAAATAGGCCAGGCGGTTGAAGGTATCAGAACAGCTAAAACAGTTCATCATCTAGCGCAATCATTGGGTATTGAAATGCCTATTTCAACACAAACCTATCAGGTATTATATCAAAATAAAAAACCAAAAGATGCCGTTAATGATTTGTTGTCAAGAGAGCCGAAAACTGAATAAATATAGACCTAAAAAACTTTAACATCCATTTTTAATGATATACATACGAGGTAATTATGACTGATTTTCTTATTGCTCCATCCATTTTATCTGCTGATTTCGCACGATTAGGTGACGAAGTAACCAATGTTTTAGATGCTGGTGCTGATATTGTGCACTTTGATGTCATGGATAATCACTATGTTCCTAACCTAACCATTGGTCCTTTGGTTTGTGACGCTTTAAGAAATCACGGAATCACTGCACCCATTGATGTACATCTAATGGTTAAACCAGTTGATCGAATTATTCCAGATTTTGCTAAAGCAGGTGCAACTTACATTACTTTTCATCCTGAAGCTTCGGAACATGTTGACAGATCATTGCAACTGATCAAAGAAAATGGTTGTAAATCAGGTTTGGTATTTAATCCTGCAACCTCACTAGATTATCTTAATTATGTATTAGACAAAGTTGATATGGTGTTATTAATGTCAGTTAACCCTGGATTTGGTGGTCAGAAATTTATTCCAAGTACATTAGAAAAACTAAAAATGGCACGAAAAATTATTGACGAGAGTGGTTACGATATTCGACTTGAAGTGGATGGCGGTGTTAAAACAGATAATATCAGAGAAATTACTGAAGCGGGAGCAGATACATTCGTTGCAGGTTCAGCGATTTTTGGCACGGATGATTATAAAAAAACCATTGATGGTATGAGAGCCGAAATTGCAAAAGCCAAATAAAAAACAGGAATAAATAATAATGACAACTTCTTTTTCTCCCAAATTAATACTGATTGATGTTGATGGTACATTGGTTGATAGTGTGCCTGATCTTGCTTATTGTATTGACGAAATGATGAAAGCCATTGGGCAAGCGCCACATGGTGACTCAGTAGTAAGAAATTGGGTAGGAAATGGAGTTGAGCGTTTGGTTAAAAGGGCGTTAGTAGGGAAACTGGAAGGTGAACCTGATACCAATATTTTTAATAAAGCATACCCTATTTTTCTTGATCTCTATAAAGAAAATACATCAAAAAGAAGTTTGCTTTATCCAGGTGTTGAAAAAGCGTTACAGCATTTTTCAAGCAAAAAATATCATTTGGGCTGTGTTACCAATAAAGCCGAAGCTTTTACCATTCCTTTGTTAAAAGATTTAAAACTGTATGATTATTTTAGCATTGTTATCTGTGGCGATACTTTAGCCAAAAAGAAGCCTGATCCACTACCATTATTACATGCCGCCAAACATTTTAACGTAGAGCCGACAGACTCATTAATGCTGGGTGATTCTGTCAGTGATGTAAAAGCCGCCAGAGCAGCTAATTTTAGCATTGCTTGTATGAGTTATGGTTATAATCATGGCGATAATATTGAAGATGCCAATCCAGACTTAGTGGTTGATTCAATGGATGAGGTTATTGGTCATTTGAACTAAGGTAACTCGCAATAAATAAACTACCCATCTTACTTGCTATTTTGTCCGTCTTCTTTGCCACAAAAACAGTTATGTAGAGCGACTACACGCCTATTTTTGTAACAAAAAAGACAAACAAAATTTCTGCGTAATATGGGTAGTTTATTTATTGCGCGTTACCTAAACTAAAAATTATTAAAAAAGCACCATTTAGAGATTATTCATGTGAACATAGAGGTATTTAATAAGTTAGTAGAACAGGGCTATAATCGTATACCCCTTATCAAAGAGGTATTGGCAGATTTAGACACGCCATTAAGCAGTTATTTAAAACTGGCGAACGGTGATTATTCTTATTTATTTGAATCTGTGAGCGGTGGTGAAAAATGGGGGCGTTATTCCATTATTGGTTTGCCTTGTAAAACCACAATTCATATCAATAATAGCCAAATAACCATTAAAAGTGATGTTTCAACAGAACAATTGACTGATGATGATCCACTGTCGTGGATAGAAAAATATAGCCAACAATACAAAGTTCCTGAAGTTGAAGGTATTCCAAAATTTACTGGAGGACTGGTGGGGTATTTTGGTTATGAAACCATTCGATACATTGAGCCAAAACTTTTCAATATTGATAAAAAAGACCTTTTGAATACACCAGAAATATTGTTAATGGTGTCTGATGAAGTCATTGTTTTTGATAATTTTAGTGGCAAAATATTTTTTGTTGTTCATGCAAATACTGATAATGATGATTGTTATAATAAAGCACAGCAGCGATTAGATGAATTATTAGAGCAATTAAAAACGAATATTATTAAATGCAATGATGATCAAGCTAAAAATACCATTACTGAAGCAGATTTTAAGTCAGAATTTCAACAAGAAGCTTACGAAGAATCAGTTCGCAAAATAAAACAATATATTGTTGATGGTGATGTGATGCAAGTTGTTTTATCTCAACGAATGTCAATTCCTTATAAATCACCTCCCATTAATTTATATCGTGCATTACGTTGTTTAAATCCTTCGCCTTATATGTATTATCTCAATTTGAAAGATTTTTATATTGTTGGCTCATCTCCTGAAATATTAACCCGTGTTGAAGAAGAGGAAATTACCGTCAGACCCATTGCAGGAACACGACCTAGAGGTAAAACACCGCAACAAGATTTAGATTTAGAAAAAGAATTACTTGATGATCCTAAAGAATGTGCCGAACATTTAATGTTGATTGATCTGGGACGTAATGATGTCGGTAGAGTAGTGCAAACAGGCAGTGTTGAAGTGACTGAAAAAATGCTGGTTGAGCGATATTCACATGTCATGCACATTGTTTCTAATGTCGTTGGTAAAATGCAAAAAAATGTCAGTATTATGGATGCATTAAAAGCCACCTTTCCAGCGGGAACTGTCAGTGGAGCACCTAAGATAAGAGCAATGGAAATTATTGAAGAATTAGAAACAGTGAAGCGTGGTATTTATTCAGGAGCTGTTGGTTATATTTCCTGGGAAGGTAATATGGACACTGCTATTGCTATCCGTACTGCGGTTATTAAAGACCAGACTTTATACATACAAGCAGGTGCGGGTATTGTAGCAGATTCTGATCCGACCAGTGAATGGCAAGAAACCATGAATAAAGGTCGAGCAATTTTTCGAGCGGCTGCTATGGCTGAGAATGGTTTGGAACAAAATTCTGATAAGTAGAGAATATTATGCTGTTAATGATTGATAATTATGACTCATTTACCTACAACTTAGTGCAATACTTTGGTGAGCTTGGTGCTGAACTTGAAGTTGTTAGAAATGATCAAATAACCATTAAACAAATTGAATTACTTAACCCAGATCATATTGTTATTTCACCTGGGCCCTGTACACCCAATGAAGCAGGTATTTCATTGGATGTGGTTAAACACTTTTCTGGAATTAAGCCCATTTTAGGGGTTTGTTTAGGGCATCAAAGTATTGCTCAAGCCTTTGGCGGTGAAATAATTCATGCCAAAATGATTATGCACGGCAAGGTTTCTACGGTAAAACACAATAACCAAGGTGTGTTTAATAAGCTACCCAATCAATTTCAGGCAACACGATATCATTCATTAGTCGTTAACCAAGACTCATTACCTGATTGCCTTGAAGTGACCGCATGGACTGAATCAGACAAAGGTGAACTTGATGAAATCATGGGTATATACCATAAAGAACTAGCCATTGAAGGTGTTCAGTTTCATCCTGAATCAATCATGACAGAACACGGACACCAATTACTGAATAATTTTCTCAATAAAAAAGACTGTTTTAGGAAATAATCATGAACATGCAATCAGCCATAAAAACTTTAATTGAGCAAAAAGACATTGCTAAAGATGACATGATTGATGTCATGAAATTAATCATGACAGGTCAAGCTACTGACGCACAAATGGGTGCATTTCTAGTCGCATTAAGGCTAAAAGGCGAATCAGTTGACGAAATTGTTGCTGCGGCTCAAGTCATGCGAGACTTATCAAGTAAAGTACAACTCAAAAATACCAAACACATGGTTGATACTTGTGGTACAGGTGGTGATGGAGCCAATACTTTCAATATTTCAACCGTCAGCGCGATTGTTGTTGCAGCCGCAGGAGGCATTGTTGCTAAGCACGGCAACAGATCAGTTTCAAGCCAGTGTGGCAGTGCGGATTTATTAGAAATAGCGGGTGTTAATCTTGATCTTACGCCTGAACAAGTTGGAACATGTATTGATGAAATTGGCATTGGCTTTATGTTTGCTCCAAAACATCACAGCGCTATGAAACATGCCATCGGCCCACGTAAAGAACTGGCAATTCGTACCATCTTTAATGTCCTGGGTCCATTAACAAATCCCGCCAATTCACCCAACCAGGTACTCGGTGTTTTTGACAAAAGTCTAGTTGAACCACTGGCGAATGTATTAAAAAAATTGGGAAGCCAGCATGTTTTAGTGGTTCATTCTGACGATGGATTAGATGAATTCAGTATTAATTCTGAGACTTATGTTGCGGAATTAAAAGAGGGTGAAATAAGCACTTATCATGTTTCAGCTGAGCAATTTGGTTTGAGTAAAGCCAGTTTGTCTGAATTGAAGGCCGAAAATGCAAAACAAAGTCTGGATATTATTAAATCTGTTTTAAATGGTGAAAAAAATGCTGCTCGTGACATTGTTCTACTCAATGCGGGAGCTGCCATTTATGCTGCAGACCTAGCCGATAGTATTCAACAAGGCATCGAAAAAGCGGCCGCCGTGATTGATAATGGTGATGCTTTAAATAAGCTCAATCAATTAGTCACAACAACCTCAAGTTTATAAGCCTATGACTGACTCCATTTTAACTACTATTTTAAACAGAAAAACTGAAGAAATCTCCGTCAGGAAAAAAACGTGTTCAGTCGTTCAGCTAAAAGAAATTATTGTCAGTAATCAAGCGCCTAGGGCATTTAAAAATGCCATAAAAAGCAGAGTTGAAAAACAACAATCAGCGGTCATTGCCGAAATAAAAAAAGCCTCTCCAAGTAAAGGTGTTTTTAAAGAAAATTTTGACCCTGCCGCCATTGCGACCAGTTATGAAAAAGCCAATGCAACTTGTCTATCCGTCTTAACTGATATTGATTTTTTCCAAGGTTCAGATGCTTATTTAAAAACAGTTAAATCCGTTTGCCAGTTACCTGTCATACGAAAAGATTTTTTTATTGATGAATATCAAGTTTATGAAGCCAGAGCTATTGGCGCAGATTGTATTTTATTAATTGTTGCCGCTTTAGATGATGCTAAATTATTAGATTTATACCAGCTTGCCCAACACTTAAATATGGACATTTTAATTGAAGTGCACAACCAGCAAGAATGTCAACGTGCTTTAAAACTACAGCCTGAATTACTCGGTATCAATAACCGTAATTTGAAAACATTTGAGACCAGTTTAAATATCACCATTGATTTATTAAATGATATTCCTAAAGAAACAGTTGTTGTGACAGAAAGTGGAATTAAAACCAAAGCAGATATTAAGCTCATGCACCAACATCAGGTTTATGCCTTTTTGGTGGGTGAAGCATTTATGAGAGCAGAAGTGCCTGGGCAACAATTGAGTGAGTTGTTTGAATTGTAAGGCAACTCGCAACAAATAAACTACCCATATTGCGCAGAATTTTTGTTCGTCTTCTTTGCCATAAAAATAGGCGTGTAGTCATTCTACTCAACTGTTTTTGTGGTAAAGGAGACGGACAAAAAGGCCAGTAAGATG
>JABHHM010000424.1 GCA_018671575.1 Methylococcales bacterium
CTTCAATGACAACTTAGGGATGATTCAAAATTAACCTTTACATTTACTCGAATTTTTGCCCACAGGCTTCGTTACTCAAACAGTTGCATAGTTCGACTATGCGCCTGTTTTCGCGCCTTGCCTGTGAACAAAATATCTTCGCAAATTGTAAAGGTTATTTTTAAATCCTTATGCCCTTGCGGTACAATGATGTAAAACACACATTGATAGATGAAGCATACACTCTAAACTATCTGTCTTTTAACCAATTCTAAAAATAACCCTTTTTCTTTAATTAACTGTTGATAAGTTCCTTGCTGTACAATTTTTCCATTATCCAGCACCAGAATTCTATCTGCATTGATAATGGTGCTTAAACGGTGGGCAATGATGATTCGGGTGGCTTTAAGTTCGTCCATACTTTTAGAAACCGTTGCCTGGGTTTCATTATCCAATGCACTGGTGGCTTCATCAAAAAATAAAACACGAGGCCTAGTAATGATGGCTCTGGCTATTAATATTCGCTGACGTTGGCCAACAGACAAGGTACTTGCACCCTCACTAATGAGTGTTTGCATTCCCATTGGCATTTGTTTAACGTCTTCTTCCAACCCAACCATTCGGACAGCATCCCAGGCATCATCTAAGGTCAGTGATGAAGCTCCCACTACATTGCTATAAATATCCCCTGTGATCAGTTGGCCTGTTTGTAAAACGACACCCAATTGTTTTCGTAAAGTATTAAAATCAAGATCACTGATGTCTTGAAAATCATATTTAATCGAACCACTACTGGCTGTTTCAAAACCCAATAAAAGTCTTAATAAGGTTGATTTACCAGAACCCGATGGGCCAACTAGGGCCACCGATTCTCCTGGCTGGATGCTAAAAGAAATGTCATGCAGAATTTGTGGACCATCAGGATATTGAAAATTGATTTGTGATACTTCAACCCAGCCTTGTAGATCCTCAATTTGAACTTTGGAGTCGCTGACTTCGGGTATGGTTTGTAATATGGGTTTTACTCGTTCATAGATAGGCACTAGATTCAGTAACATTAATAGCGTTCGACTCAATGACATTAAACCACCGAAGAAAACACCGAATGCGGCATTAAAGGCAATAAATTCACCGCTGGTTAACACTGTTTCAGAATTACTGGTTAGAGCCATTCCCATGGCAGTAAAAAGAACGGCACTGGTGATCACTGAATAACCACTAAAAAAAACTTTTTCGATATTGGCCAAATGTGCTGCTTTAAAACTCAATAATCTTAAGTTGGAAAAACGTGTAGACCAGTTGTAAAATGCTTGATTTTCTGCCGCCGAGACTCGAATTTTTGTAATGCCTGTTAAATACTCAAAAATTGTACCTGTCAACAGACCTTGTGCGGTAGTGATTAAACGTTCATGTTTTAACTTCATCAGGCCAATGGTAAATACCAACACCAAGGCAATAAGAATCAGCAACGTGGCAATCAATGCCAATTCTGTACTGTAATGAAACAATAAAAAATAATTAAATATTGAAAAAATGCCACTTAAAATAATGGTAATGGTATTACCTGCTAAGGCTTGTCGAATGGTATTGATGCCATTGATACGAGTTGCCAGATCACCCGAAGTAAATTGACGAAAAAATGAGACTGGAAGTTTTAGCACTCGATCCCAAACGGCCGCTTGAACCACATGATTCATTTTACTTTCGATTCTAAGCACTGCAATACTACGGGTTAAACCGATCAAAGAGGTTGCGATCACTGTAGCGAATAATGCCCCGCCCATCATCCATAAAGTGTCTCTTTCCCCCGATGGAATAATTGATTCGACTACTTTACCAATGGCAATGGGCATCACCATACCCAATAACCCTGTTAAAAAACCAATGAATAATACAGTCATGATATCGGATTTCATACCTTGAATACCGAACATCAACAGATCAATGGGAGATAATTTTTTATTTGGAAATGCACGATAAAAAGAGGTAGCCGTTGAATTTAATTTTAGTGCAATTTTCTGATTGACTTGCTTCACTATTTTATTGACAGGGTCATGTAATTCATACTGTCCCTTACCATTGGTCAACAGTGCAACCCAATGCTCGGTTTCATTGACGTTGACCAGTAACGGCCCATTGTCAGTTAACCACCAATCATCTTTTAGCATCACTTGACGATATCTGACATTGGATTGTTCGGCAACGAGGTCAATCAGGTTAACACGCTCTTCATCCTGCTCATTTAAAAAAGGTTCTTTAAATTTAACATTGATTTGTTCACCAATGATATCCAAAGCGGACATCAGGCTATTACCATCATCCCGTCTTGTTGAATCATCAATCTGGTCTGTAATGATACTTAATAATTGTGTAAAAGCCTCATTTGCTAAACGATTCGACTGGTCTGATTTGGTTCCCAGACGTTCAACTTCCAACTGTACTTGTTGGTGATTTTTTGTATCAATATGCAGCAATAGTAATTGGTAAAACTGACAAATACTCTCCCAAATCGCATTGCTACAAAATAATTCATCGATATCAATTGCTTCGATGATGGCATCACTATCAGCATGAAGCCACATTCGGGCAGATAACGGAATTGCGGGGGTTGATTTATCCACCAGTGGCAAACTTTTTTGGTCATTCCAAATAAATGAACCTTTTTTGACTGAAACCCAACGAATACCATAGGAAGCACTGACAACAGAACCTTTTTTTAGCTTTAACTTTTCCCCTCGATGAATGGCTGTGTATGTTTTTGGCGGTAATTTATCTATGTGACGATCAGTTGTTTGTTTTATCCAAGTTTGTAAGGCATCACAAAATTCTGTTCTTATCTCAGGCTGACAAAAAGATTGACTGAAATGCGACATGTTGATTTTATAAATTAATGAGCCAGGCAATGGAACAGCAATGACACCAAAATTATCTTCACTGCAATTAAATCCAGGAAAAAAACTGCCTTCATCGGATCTAAAAATATAATCCCGATAACCTTGTGGGTCACCGTAGTCGTCTCTTTTTTGGATAAAACAATCAACCTCCCCTTTCTTGATCAGATAAATTTCATATTTACCATCTGCCCAAAAATAAGGCTTACCAGAAGTGGCTTGATAATTGGACTCAACATAAGCCAGTAGGCGGGGCATATTCATTGTAATTTCGCCAATTTATAATAATGACCATTTTTATTCATGATCAATTCATCATGAGGACCACGTTCAATGATATGGCCATACGACAACATAATAATTTCATCGGCATCTCTTACGGTTGATAAACGATGAGCAATGATGATGGTAGCGCATCCTCGACGTCTTAAATTAGTGTCAATCTGTTGTTCTGTTGCGGAATCTAATGCACTGGTTGCTTCATCCAAAATCAATAGACGAGGATTAGCCACCAATGCTCTGGCAATTTCCAAACGTTGGCGTTGCCCACCACTCATGTTGATTGCGCCCTCTTCTACTCGGCTCTCATAACCACCACGACGGGAAATAATAAAGTCATGAATACAGGCGTCTTTGGTCGCCCGCATGATATCTTTGTCAGAAATACTACTGTCCCACATGGTCAAATTTTCACGAATTGTGCCTTCAAATAAAAAGATATCCTGGTCAACCATCGCAACAGAATTAGAAAATTCGTATCGGCTATAATCTGAACGAGGCAAACCATCAAACAATAACTCACCTTTCCAAGGTTGATAGAGTCCCATAATCAATTTTGAAATGGTTGATTTACCACAACCAGATGGACCAACAATGGCAATTCTTTCTCCTGGTTTGATGCTTAAATTAAAATTATCTATTAATGGAAATCCTGCATGGTTATAACCAAAAGAAAGTGATTTCATGTCTAAATAACCACATAACTTTGGTTTTTTAACCGTGCTGTCTTTGCCCTGATTGATTAATGAATCGACGGGATACTTCATAACATCATCCAGTCGGTCCATGTCTCCTTTAACTTGTTGTAATTTATTCGCTAACCCTGCCAGCAAATTAACGGGCGCAACAAAACTTGCCACCAAACTTTGGTAAGCAACCAATTGACCTAAAGTTAAATGGCCATCCATCACTCGAAAACCACCGATAACTAGAACAACCACACTATTAAATGCGGTTAAAAAGGGAGGAATCAGACCCATGATTAAATCAATTTTGGCAACATCTTGTTGGGAATTGATATATTTTGCTTGAAAGCCTGCCCATTTGGTAAAAAAACTGGACTCGCCACCCGATGATTTGATGGTTTCCATCACCGACAAACCATTCATCGCAACGCCTACTAATCGACCACTGACAATGGCCAGTCGCTGGCTATTTTCCTGGCTTTTTTTAGCGATAATTTTCAACACCAGTAAATTTAAACCAACTACCATGATTGAAATAACGGTCAGCAAAACATCGTATGAAAACATCAATGCAGCAAAAAACACTACAGTCACACAGCTTAATGCGGCATGAGCCAGTTGTCCCGTTAACATGGTGGCTACACGTTCATTAATTGAGAGACGTGTTCCAATATCACCTGCCGAACGTTGGGTAAAAAATTCA
>JABHHM010000499.1 GCA_018671575.1 Methylococcales bacterium
AGTACAAGCTCACAAGTAAATGTGGCTTTAGGAACGGACGACCTTCCCAATAACTATCTAAATCATATGCTAGAATCATTAGTAATACTTATAATAATGTTACTAATGATTCATGATAATTAGTATACAAGGAACGGTAACTAAAAAATGCTATTATCCAAGTAATATAAACACTTATAATATTTCAGTATAATTTATACCCAATATATGACAACACCAAAAACACACTCAATTCTAGCTATTTTCATCGTCACAATCTGGTTAATTTCAGGCTGCTCTACGGTTCAAATTCACAAACAAACCAAACATAAAGTCATTGATCTAAAAACAGATCAGTTAAAAGAATCTGGCATTGCCTTTTTAACACCATCAGCCACTGTTGATTATGAACAGGACAAACAAGGATTGGCTTTTATTTTTGCCGAAATGTTGAAAGAAAAAAGGCCTGAAATAAACAGCTTATCACTCTCTGAAACACTGGGTATCATTAATCAAGCAAGTTTGACCCAAGAATATAAAACCATGTTTGATTTTTACAATAAAACAGGCATTTTTCCTCTGAAAAGTTTGAAAAAAATTAGTCAGGCAACCCAAACAAAGTATTTTGCTCACATTCAACTCGCCAGTTTTGAACGAGAAACTCAAGGGCGTTTTGGTGTTTTTGGATTTCGCTTATTTCAAACCAAACAAGCCAATGTTCGAATATTCCTGCAAATTTGGAATAGTTCCAATGGGTTTATTGTTTGGGAAGGCAGTGAAGAATTAAATCTCGCCTTTGACACAGGGTCAGAACAACCCATTCCTTTTAGAAATATCACCAGAAAAGTGGCGGAAAATCTGTTTCAGCTGATCCCTTAATTATTCAAATACATAATCTAAATCAAACTCAACTTCTTCAAAGGGTTCAAGATTTATTTTCCCAAAAGCTTCTGCACAATCGTAGACACATAACGTTGTATACCTGTTTTCTATTAATTTATACACCGTTAATGTTTTCTGCTCTGGATTAATGATCCAATAATACGGGACTTTTTGGTTCAATAAAATATTAAATATTTGAATGGTGTCTTTCTTTTCATGATTCGGTGATGTTATTTCACAAACCCAATCAGGACTCAACGTCATTACACCCGTTGGTTTCTTTGGCAGCCTATGTTTACGCCAACCAGCCAAATCATGACATGGTCGTTGATGCTCATTATATTGAACTGATATTTCTGTCATAATCCACCAACCACCAACTCCCTTTTTACGCTTAACTGGCGACAACTCTTCTCGGACATTACCTTGAAGTAAACCATGTTCTGCTCTGGAAAATTCACGTTTAATAATTTGACCATTAATCAATTCAAAACGTTCATCTTTTTCTAACAAAAAATCTAAATCATCTACCGTTTGTAATTTTTTCATTTCCATATTGAAGTCATCCGTTTGAAATTATTCTAAAACACCCCAAAACTTCAAGTTATTCAATTCATTTTGATAAACTGATATTTCTTTATTTAATGTTTCACTCAATTCATCACTCTCTATTTTATTGACTGTTTTTTTACTCGCTTTGAATTGACGTGCTTTTGCTTGTTTAATTGCAATCAATGAATAACTTTTATCTTTTATTTCCGACTCTTTTTCTAATTCAGCAAAAAACTTGGCTTTTTCAAATACCTTAACAGAATCATCTTCATAACCTGATTTAGCTTGTTTTAAACCCAAATTAGACAACACACTAATTCTTTGAGTCCGATCTTTTACCTTTAAACTTTCCTTAACGGCTTTTTGAAAACTTTCTAACCCTTCTTTTTTAAGACTATTTGTGGATTGTTGCTGACCAATATTTGCATATGTTTGAGCAATTAACTCAGGTTGAGTGATATTTTTAACCACATCATTGGCGGGATTAAACTGCTTATTTTCTGCATATTGACTGGCAATAAATGAAAACATTTTATCTTTATTATTTTTATTAATAATTAAATGTGCTGTTTCCATTGCTTCATCAAACATTTTTGCCTGAGTTTGATTTTCAGCCAACTCCATTAGTATTTCATCTTTTAAAACATCGTCAGTCATTTCAGCCAGTTCATCTCTAACGTCAGCAAATATTTGTTTGGCATCTTTAATATTGCCCAGTTTGGTTTGTTGAAGACCAATATGTGACAGTAATTTTAATCGTTTGGCATCGTCATCTATTTGATAACTGGAAACCAGTGCTTGACCAATGGTTTCCTCTGCCTTAACTGGAGAACCCATTTTCATTTGACTCACGGCAATATTGGTTAACATTCGGGATTTGTTTGTATAATTTGTCGAAGTATTCGCCAAGGTTAAAACCTTTTTCATTACCTTTTTTACACTTTTTTTATTACCCATATTTTGTTGATGCTGAGCAACGTTAATGAGCCCTGAAACTTGCTGATAGGTACTTTGGTAAGATTCAACTTCAGCCATTGATTCAGTCATAATATGATTAGAATTAACCGAATCACCCATTTCATGATAACTTTCAGCCATCGAACCATTGGTATCCAGTCGTATGGCCTTATCTTTAATAAATGACGCCACTTTACTTGCTTTACCAAATTGCTGACTTTGTGCCAGTTCTTTTGCCGCATTAGAAAAATTGATGTCACGCTCTTTAGTTTCTTCTTTATCCGACATCAACTTATATTTTGCCATTTTATATTCTTTAATATCAGGCACAACAACATCAGGGGAAAACACGTCAAAACTACCAGCGATGATTAATGACAAAACTCCAACAATAGTTAAAGTAAAGCTAATGTGCAACATTCGGCTCCTAGAAGAAAGATCTTCCCAATACCATTTCAATTGGTTAACAAAACCTTTTTGCCTAAGCAGTTCTCTTTCTAATGCTTGTTCTCTTGCTTCTTTAATTGCCTGATCATTTTCCTCTTTGGCATTTTGTTCTTCAATTATTTTTTGTTTCCTTAAAATTCTTTCACGTAATTCAGCTTCTTCTTTTAATTTATCTTTATTTTCAATATATTTTGATTTGATGACTCCACATTCCTGACAAATATCATCAATCTCACCTTCTTCTTCTTCATAACCACAAGCAGGACAGGTTTTGGTCTTTGAAACCAGTTCATAAACAGTCTTTTTTTCTATCATAGGAGCGATATAACAAATTACCCCAATTTTTGCCCAAAGACTTCGATTAAATTCAGCATCTTCTTTATCAAGATCTTCATTTAAAAATGCTTCATTTTTTTTCAATAATGTTTTAATTTCTTCAACATTTTTATCAAATAGCTTAATAGCTTGGGTAATCAATTCTTTTGGATCAGTACCTTTTCTAATTTTTCCGTGATAAACGACGTTATAACGTTGAGTATCAACGTCGGGAACATTTTCTCGTTTTTCAACCACATCGAATGGTGAATTTGTCATTGTTTTACCTAAGTACAATAAAAAAAGGGGGAAGTTAAAATTTAGTAGCTAAATATTTATGAAGCCAACTATATACTGCAAGGACATAAGTTTCGTTCGAGCAAACGAGTTGCTCAACTCAGCTTTATACCTCAAGGGCATAAGTTTCGTTCGAGCAAACGAGTTGCTCAACTCAGCTTTATCATTGCAAACATAATACCCAACAAAGCCATTAAACTACCGATAAACCATCTTACAATATCTAATTTCATGGACGCTATTTCACGTTTCAAATTTAGTTCAAGCTCTTTAAGATCTTGCTTTGTTGCAAGACGTTCATCGACAATTTCAGCTAAAGCTTCTGCCTGAACTTCTGCTTGCTTGTCATTAACACCCGCTGCTTTTAATTTATTCGCATACTTTAATGCATCAAACATAACGGCTGTCATAAAATGCTCCTTTAATAACAAATCATAGCACATTTGCAATTTTTCAGAAGACACAAAAAAGCCTGCCTAATAAAATAGACAGGCTTTTTATCGGCAGAGGTTATTTACTTATAACCCTGACTGAACAGTTCCCTCCACAACTTTTGGTGGTTCATCCAATGTTGGACGATCACCAATGGATGGGTTAACCCAGTCATTAATAGAAGGCAAAGTTAATGAAGACAAATTCAAACCAGTACAACCTGTTGCATCTTGTTTCATTTGTTGCTCGATTTCCAAACCTTTAACAATCAATGGTGTGCCAGTACAAACTCCACTCCCATCGATAGTTCCGATACAAACATTGGTATTATCTGCAATAGAAAATTCTGGTAACCAACGAACATGTCCTGATGCATCACCACAATCAACAGGATCACCCGTTTCCCAGCTGACACAACGGCCAGGAATACCATGTAAGTCACCAAAACCATTGTATTCCAGATTATAAATTGTAGCTTTGCTATTGACGACTCGACGTAGCTTGACTCGTAACGGGGCGTCGAAATTAACGATGCCTCCACTGCTATTTTTTAACAATGTTAATTTATTCCAGTTTTGAGTCCCTGTCTCCCAAGAATAGAACGTTTGAAGATTCCCTGCATTCCAGGCACAGGTTTCAACCGCCCCCCCATCAAAATTGCAACCCATTTTAGCAGACGTTAAATCATTGATATCAACCAAAGTGTTAGCTCTAACACCAAACTGATTTTGATCAGTACGTC
>JABHHM010000383.1 GCA_018671575.1 Methylococcales bacterium
ATATCCCATTATCAGTTGACTCCACAACGGCAGTCAACAATGCCAAATTTGATACCAGAGTCTGTTTTTGTTTTTGAATGGAATCCGCCATTTCATTAAAATGCTTGGACAGATCTCCAATTTCATCTTCCAGTTGGATATTTGAGCGAGCATTGCTTTCTCCATTGGCCAGATCATTCATAACAGAGCAAAGCACTCTGACTGGAGAGGTAATTTTGTTGGCAACAATCAAAATCAAAATAATGAGTATAACAATCGTTACAAGTGTCCAAAGGACAATTTCAACCTGTAACTTATGAATGATACGATCCATTTCAGTATTGGGTATGTAGGAAATTAAATGATAAACTGACTTTTGAAGCAGTTTGTCCATTTCAAAATATTCATTCAATGTTTCAATATTCTTCAAAGACTGAAACGGTTCATTAAGTACAAAACTGTCATATATTCTGGAGCAATTAACTAATGCTTCCGTACTGAAACAAAAACCTGAGTTGCCACTTTTTTGAGACTTTATAAATTTAGATTCAACTCTTTGGGAAACTGCGCTCAAGGCTTGCTGCTTGTCCTCTGCATAAATAAAAACCTCTGCAGCACTCAATTTTTGTGAGTTTAACTGACTAGCATGTTTAAACAGAATATCCTCAACTACCGTCCAATCAAGCACAGCAGAAAAGTAACCAGAGATTTCCTGTTGGCAGGAAAATAATGGCTGAATAAAAACCAGACTATTTTTGTTAAAGGGTAACCCAGCTTTTTGGGCAATATTTGCAGCACCAAGAAAAATATAGGGTGGCAGATGACTGGTAATGAGTGAAAATTTTGCATTAAGAGCTTGTAGATCTCGGTATCTTTTAGAATTGAGTTGTCCTTCTGACGATAGCTCTGCTAACTCAATTTGAATTTTATTCAATTTAGACTTAATCGTCTGTTTTTGTGCGAACCATTCCTTAGAGTGATTTGTTAGTTGTGCTATCTGCTCGGTTGTCAGCAACCTATTTCCTTCAATATTACGAGGCAAAATATAGCGATTTGATTTGATCGGACTAGGTTGAGCATAAGTTATTTGACCTTCAGCCCCTATAAAAGCAAATAAACTAAAAAAAGGATTGATGTGTATACTCGCGGATATTTTGCCAAGTTGTTGTTGCTGAACTGAATCAATATTAATATTACAACGGGTTAACTGTTGGGAAATGTTTTGGAATGAACTGAGACTGCGTAATAAATAATTATTAAGCTCTTTTGCACTAGCAGTAGTGGTAATTAAGCTAAGATGGTTGATATTATTTTTAAGTTCATCTTCTTTATATTCATACTGCAGGATATTATATCCAAGCAATGGCAAAAGAATTGGTAACAACCAGATTAAAATTTTTGTTCTAAGTTTCATTAGTGCTGAATAGTACGCTGGTCTGGTGGATTAACAATCCCTAAATTTTTACGAACTAACAACTGCCCATCAGTGAATTCTGCTATAAACATAGGCAAACTAAAATGATGGTCTGCTCTGGATTGTGCCATACCACTAGCAGTAACTAATTGTTGGTTTTCCATTCCAAGTATCATTTTTTCTCTGTCCAATGAACCAGCTGATTCAATCCCAGTAGCCAACAATTTTATCAGTTGATAATGTGCCACAGTGGAATAGGTAGGAATATTTTTATCGCCATACTTTTTCTGATAACTCTGCACAAAATGTCGTGAACTGTCTTTATCTAAAGAGGCAAAATAATGTAGCCCAGTATAAATACCTTCAAGATCTTTCCCTGACAAAGCATTCAAATAACTTTCATCAGCAGCTATTGCAAGAATCCTTACTTTTCCCTGCAGACCAAATGAATTGAATTGACGAATAAATTCAAAACCATCTTTACCAGGTAATATTAGAACAAGTAACTTGCTGCCTTTATCTTTTATTCGTTGCAGTGTTTTAGAATAATCAGTAACCCCAAAAGGAGTAAATTCTTTGCCAACAATTTTCCCTCCATTTTTTGGAACTTCCCGAGTTAATACTTTGGCAAGATTTTGAGGCCAGATATAATCATAACCAAAGATATAGACCGATTTACCATTTTTCTTCAGCAAATCAGGTATGACTGGGGTGATATAGTGATCTGGCGTATTGCTATAACAAAACAAATATTTATCGTATACCCCTCCTTCATAGTCTATACCATAAAGAAGCGGAGTCTTCATTGCCCTAGCCTCTTCCAGCACGGCATTACGAGCGGCACTACTGACAGGCCCCATCAACGCCACTACTTTTTCTGCCTGAATCAAATAGCGTGCATGTTGTATAGATAATGATGGATCAGTTTGATTATCTTTGACTATCAGTTCAATAGAACGACCTACAATGCCTCCTGAGGCATTGATTTCTTCTACCGCTAGACTTGCGCCTTGTAAACCAGCATTGCCATAGATTTGAAAGTCTCCAGTGAGAGGAAGTACAACACCTACTTTAATAGGTTGCATATTTTCAGATGAACAGGCTTGTAAAACCAGAAGAACACATAAAAAAAAGAAATTTGTAGCAAAACGATAAAACATCAATAAACATCCTAGGAGGTATTTCCAATAAGGGGAGGAGAAATAAATAAATGTCCAAATTTTGCAGGATTTTGTTTACCTTTGAGATGAAAAAATAGGCGTATAGTCGAACTACACGCTTATTTTTGCGCCTCAAAGGCTAACAAAAATCCTGCGCAATTTGGACATTTATTTATTTCGCTTCCCCTAAGAAATTTTTTTGAACCACTGATAAGAAACGATTCAAAATCAATTAATCTGTTTTGTGTAAATCGTATTTTTTTAACTTTTCAACAAGCGTTGTACGCCTCATACTCAAACGTTTTGCGGCATGAGCAACCACCCCATTAGATTCATCAAGTGCTTGTTTGATTAATGAATATTCTAATTGTCCCAGATGCTCTTTTAAATCAATACCTTCAGCAGGTATACGCATTTCAGTCATTGCTTCAACAGGTGTATTAACATCCATATCTAAAACAGAGCCTTGCTCATTATTCATTTCAAAAATGACATTTGAGTCAGCTGGCATTACTTCATCTGACCTAAATTTATCAGGCAAGTCGGTCACATCAACCACACCATAGGGATACAAGATAGCCAATCGCTCAACCAAGTTTGCAAGTTCTCTAATATTACCTGGCCATGAATAACGAGATAAAGCCATAATGGCAGCAGGAGTCACTCTAACTGACCCTCTATTATCGCTCTCAACTCTAGAAATTAAATCATTCAATAATAAAGGAACATCTTCAGAGCGTTTATTCAACGGCGGAATATAAATGGGAAAAACATTTAAGCGATAATACAAATCTTCTCTGAATTTTTCTTCTTTTATCATCTCATCCAAATTACGATGTGTTGCGGCAATGACCCGAACATCAATTGAAATCTGCTTGCTACCACCCACACGTTCAAAAGTTCGTTCCTGCAATACCCGCAATAATTTAACTTGCATGGCAAATGGCATATCACCTATCTCATCTAAAAACAAAGTACCCTCATGTGCCAATTCAAAACGACCTTTTCTGGCTGTAATTGCTCCAGTAAAAGCACCTTTTTCATGCCCAAACAACTCACTTTCCAATAAATCAGGAGGAATAGCTCCACAATTGATTGGCACAAATGGTTTGTTTTTTCTCACAGAATGGAAGTGTATATTCCTTGCAACCACTTCTTTACCCGTACCCGATTCACCCAAAATCAAGACTGTCGCTTCTGAGTCGGCCACTTGCTCTATCATATTCCTGACTTGCTGAATTGCTTTACTATGCCCAACCAGACTTCTGAATAAATTGATGGATCGTTTATTGTCTTTTAAATGTAAGCTTTCTTTGTAGACTTGTACTTTGTGCAATGAATTGATTAATGAGGTGTATTTTAAGGGTAAAGTGATCAACCCAATAATAGCATTGGGCAAAACATCAATGGCATCCGCTTCTTCATAGGTGGAAAACATTAAAAAAGGCAATGCTTTAGAATAAGAGGTAATACTGCCAGTAATATTGTTAATTTTTTCTAAATCAGGATTGGCTCCTATAAAAGCAACCAGTATTGATTCCCAATCAATATCCATCGCATCAATTTCACTGACATCTGAAATAATAACGGGTTCATATTCAATAAATTCCAAAATTGTTTTCAGTTCTTGTACGCGATTTTCATTCTCATCAACAATTAATATCTTGGCATAACCCATTCTTTTCTCACTTAGAAGCAACAATGACCCAACTAAAATTTATAAAATCTTTTATAAATCAACAAATAATATTCTAAGTTAAGCACCGAAGTGCAAATATGTCAAAATAATGTCACATTAAAAATAAACAATGATAAAACAATCAAATCAGATTGGTATTTTTATACTATAATTACTGTAGGTAATACAAAATAAAAAGTGGGATCAAGTATAGAGATACTCTAAACTTGATTAAGGGAAGCTAAAAACCAATAACATTTACATCTCTGTTTGCATTATAAAAATAATATACTA